>JBHJOC010000084.1:0-52568 GCA_050330095.1 Hyphomicrobiaceae bacterium | reverse complement strand
TGGCGGATCGGCCTTGGCCTGACGTGGGCAACGGCGATCGGCGTCCCGATCGGGCTCATCATCGGCCGGCAGCCAATCGTGCGCGCGATTACCAATATGCCGTTCCAGTTCCTGCGCATGATCAGTCCGCTCTCGTGGATGCCGATCGCGGTGCTCGCGTTCTCGACCTGGGATGATGCCATCGTGTTCCTGGTCGCGGTCGCAGCCGTATGGCCGATCGTGTTTGCAACCGCTGCGGGAGTGCGCCGGATTGATCCCGCTTGGCTGAAGGTCGCCCGCAATCTTGGCGCCAAACCCTACCACATGCTCGTGGCCATCATCCTGCCTGCCGTCGCCCAAGACATCCTGACCGGTATTCGCCTCGCGCTCGGTGTTGCCTGGGTGGTCCTCGTGCCGGCCGAATACCTCGGTGTCACATCGGGCCTCGGCTACGCGATCAACGACGCGCGCGACACACTCGAATACGACCGCCTCGCGGCCACCGTGCTCGTCATCGGCTTCATCGGGTTCACGCTCGATCTCATGCTGCAGCAACTCATCAGCCGCGCGAGCTGGCTGCGCGAGGAGCATTGAGCGTGCGTTTACGCCTGCAACCAAACCAATCGGAGGATATCATGTCGCAAGCCTCAGTCGTTCTGACAGGCTGCCTCGCCCCAGAGGACGAAACCAATGGTCTGGCCCCCATCGACAGGGCGGGGCTTTTGAAGCTCATTGAGACCGGAAAAGCGAACCCGAAGGCGGTCAAGACGCTCAAGTGCAAGACGGTCGCCGAAGGACGCTTCCGGCACCTCAACTTCATCCGCAATTTGCCCCCTTACATCGTCGACGAGCCGCCGGGCCTTCTTGGTGACGATACGGCGCCGAACCCGTCTGAGGCCTCTCTTGCAGCGCTCGGATCCTGTCTCGCCGTCGGCCTGCACGCGAATGCCGTGCATCGCGGCTGGAAGGTCAACAAGCTCGAACTTGCACTCGAGGGCGACCTCAACATCACGGCCGTCTGGGGAACAGGCGACACCAGTGAGAAGCCGGTCGGTTTCACCGATGTGCGTGTTCACGTGGATATGGAATGCGACGGCATCAGCAAGGACGAAGTCTCGGCCCTGATCAACCACGTCACGAAGTGGTCGCCCGTTGCCAACACCTTCACGCGCCCGGTCAATCTCGAGGTCGGCGTTGCTTGATCTGAGTGGCGCCGCGGCCAGTCCGCGGCGCCGCGATGTTGTCCCTGGGGATCCTGCGACCCCGCTCGAACCGACACGATCCATGCGAGAGGTTCCTATGACATTCAGTGCACCAGCCGTCGCTGCAAACGTCCCGATGTTGCGCGGTCTCACGTCGCGCAGTGACATGCTCGGATCGGTCGAGCGGATTGCGCGCACCGAACTTGCGGTTCTTGCACAGAAAATCGACGCCGAGGGCTTCTATCCCGAAGCCCAGATGCGCGCTCTCGGCAAAGCAGGTGCTTATGCGGCACACGTCTCAGAGGCGAGGGCAGTGCAGCCGGACCTCTACACGGCGATCAGGGCCATGACCCTCGTCAGCGAACAGTGCCTGTCGACCAGTTTCTGCATGTGGTGCCAGAACGCCTTGGCCTGGTATGTCGACAACTCTGAAAACGAGGCGGCACGCGCTAAATTTGGTGCAGCGGTCGCAGCAGGTGATCGACTTGGGGGGACTGGGCTCTCGAACCCGATGAAAGCGTTTTACGGCATCGAGCGCTTGCGCTTGAAAGGCCGTCGGGTCGATGGCGGTTACGAAGTAACGGGTGCGCTGCCTTGGGTTTCGAACCTTGGCCCAGACCATCTCTTCGCAACCATATTCGAGCGCAATGACGTTGCAGACCCGGCGAGCGGCCGCGTCATGGCGGTCTTCGATTGCGCAGGACCGGGCGTGAAAATCGTCGAGAACGACCATTTCGTTGCGCTCGATGGAACGCGGACGTTCTCGGTGCAGTTCCGTGATGCCTTCATCTCCGACGATAACGTGCTGGCCGATCCGCTGGGCACATATCTTCCGAGGATCCGCGCGGGCTTCATCCTGCTGCAAGCTGGCATGGCGTTCGGTCTCATTCGCAACTGCATCGACTTGATGGTGCAGGTACGCGGGGCACTCGGTCACGTGAACAAGTATCTCGAGAAGCAGCCTGAGCACTTCGAGACGCTGTTGGCCGAACTGGAGGCCGAAGTCGCAGAACTCTGCGAGACCCCCTACTCTCAAGACCCAATCTATTTCCGTCGCGTCGTCGAGGCTCGGTTGGCTGCCGGCGAGGCTGCGGTGGAGGCGGCTCATTACGCCATGTTGCACCAGGGCGCTCGAGGGTATGTGTCCAACGGCGCCGCCCAACGGCGCCTTCGTGAGGCGTACTTCGTCGCAATCGTCACGCCGGCAACCAAGCAGTTGCGTAAGATGCTGGCTGAGATGGCCTGACGTCAGTGCGAACTGGCGCCAGGAGCATGGGCGGCACAGTCGTTTCGTGTCGGCAGAACCTTGAAGGCACACCGCAGATTCTGCCGAAGGGGCACAGACATGGCTGCACCAGTTGTGATCGTTGGCGGGGGGCAAGCCGGGCTCAAAGTGGCCGAAGCGCTGCATCGGGCAGGTGTCGAAGAGCGCATCGTCATCATCGGCGATGAGCCGATCCTTCCCTATCAGCGTCCGCCACTGTCGAAAAAGTACCTGCTGGGCGAGGTGTCCCGCGATAGCCTGAGACTGCAGCAGCCTGAATATTTTACTCGGACCGGCATCGATGTGGTCGTTGGGCGCAGGGTCGAGGGGATCGACAGTCATACCGATCGTATCGTCCTCGACAATGGTGAGAGCCTTGCGTTCTCATCCTTGGTTCTTGCGACAGGAAGCGCACCGCGTCTGCTCCGCATGGCCGGCGCCGAGAAGGCTGGCGTTCACGTCATCCGGTCGATCGCCGACGCGGATCGGTTGAGAGCAGACCTCGTCGGGCGCGAACGAGTCGCCATCATAGGGGCGGGTTACGTCGGTCTGGAAGCGGCGGCCTCGTTCCGGTCTCTCGGTCTCGCCGTGAGCGTGATCGAAGTCCAGGATCGGATCCTGGCCCGCGTCGCCTGCCCGGCAATTTCCGAGTTTTTAACGCGAGCCCATGTCGACCATGGCGTCGCCTTTCACCGTTCAACGCGCGTGGAGGGGCTGCTCGGCGGGGCGCGGGTCGAAGCGGTTGCGATCGCAGGCGCCAACCCGGTTGCTGCCGACATCGTCGTTGTTGCGGCCGGTGGCCGCCCCAACTCTGAGCTGGCTGAACGAGCCGGGATCGCCTGCGACGATGGGATCCTCGTCGATAGCTTTGGACGCACGAGCCGCCCTCGGGTTTATGCAGCCGGCGACTGCGCGCGCTTCCCGTCGGTGCGATACGGGCGAACCTTACGACTCGAGAGTGTTCAGAATGCAAACGACCAAGCCCGCGGGGTTGCGGAGACCATCGCAGGTCGCGCGGCGCCCTATGATCCCGTTCCTTGGTTTTGGTCGGATCAGTACGAGTTCAAGCTTCAGATGGCTGGATTGGCTGGGCCCGAGGTCAGCAGCGAAGTCGAAGGCAGCTACGAGAAAGGCGCCCTTGCCGTGACCTACTACCAAGGCGGGACCCCGATCGCGGTGGCGAGCATCAACATGCCGCGGGTCTACATGAGCGTGCGCCGGCAACTCGAGGCGGCGGTCCCCGCCTGATGAGGTTTCCGGCGGTACGGCCACGGGACGCGCCGGACCGCAGACCTGCCCTTAAGCTGCTGGGGATGGAAAGTCCCTCTCGTTCGGCTAAAGACTGAGCGAAGAACAGCGAACAGCTTGAGGAGGAGTAGCCGATGCCAAGAGAAACAGCGCGTCAGCGTCTGAAGCGTCAGATCGCGTCGCCAGGCCTGGTGATCGCGCCCGGTGTCTACGATGGCTTGACGGCGCGCCTCGTCGCGAATGCTGGTTTCGACGTCGCCTACATGACCGGTGCTGGCACGTCGATCCGGAAAGGCTATCCCGATTACGGACTTATGACTGCAACGGAAATGGCAGAAAATGCCGCTGATATCGTCGGCGCTGGCGATCTCGCGGTGATCGCGGACGCCGATACGGGGTTTGGCAACGAACTCAATGTCACGCGCGCGGTTCGCGAGTACGAGCGGGCCGGCGTTGCAGCGATGCATATCGAAGACCAGGGCTTCCCGAAGCGGTGCGGTCACCTCGATGACAAGGAGATCATTCCTCTCGAGGACTACTGTGCCAAGATCAGAGCCGCTGCGGCGGCGCGCACGGATCCTGACCTGCAGATCATCGCAAGAACGGACGCGCGCGCTCCCCACGGCTTTGACGAAGCGATCCGCCGTGCCAATGCAGCGCTTGAAGCTGGGGCCGATATCGCATTCGTCGAGGCGCCGCAAACGCATGACGAAGCCCGCGCCGTCCCGAAACTCGTCAGAGGACCTTGCCTGTTCAACCTCGTCTACGGCGGCAAGACGCCGGCGGTTGAACTCGATGAGGTTGAGCGCATGGGGTTTGCACTCGCGATCCTTCCGGACGTATTGTTGAGGTCGGTATTCATGACCTGCGAGGCGATCCTTGCGCCACTGAAGGCAAATCGGACGCTGCCTGACCAGTCTTCGGGCATAAAGGTACGTGAGATGTTCGAGCGTATGGGATCGAAGGAATGGGACGCTCTGCGGACCAAGTACCAGCGCCCGAGCGCAGAGGCCGCGGAATAACCTCAGATCCGGTGAGCCATGACGAGGCCGGACGTTCGACTTCCGTGCGCCGCCTCGAGCCGGCCCTGAAAGCGCGTGCGGCGAACCTTGGTTTCGAGGTTTGCCGCATTGCGCGTCTCGCCGATCTCAAAGACCTAGGGGCGGTCCTGTCTTCTTTTGTCGCTGCCGGGCGTCACGGTGACATGGGGTGGATTGCAGACACCCTCGAACGAAGGCGCCACCCCTTGGCACTTTGGCCCGAAGCACGGTCGGCCGTCGTCGTCGGTCATTCCTATGCGCCGGCACACGATCCGATCGAGCGGCTGGCTGAACAGGACCGTGGCGTGGTCTCGTGCTATGCGAAGGGGCGCGATTACCACGACGTGATGAAGGGGCGGCTCAAAGAGCTTGCGGGCGTTTTGGCGTCGCATTCTGGCGCTGACGTCAAGGTCTTCGTCGATACCGCGCCGCTGATGGAAAAGCCGCTTGCCGAGCTTGCAGGCCTTGGCTGGCAGGGCAAACACACGAACCTCGTATCGCGCGCTCACGGCTCCTGGCTGCTCATCGGGACAATCCTGACGACGGCAGACCTTTTTGCTGATGCCAGTGAATCCGACCACTGTGGCTCGTGCAGGGCCTGCCTCGAGATCTGCCCGACGGGCGCATTCCCGGCGCCCTATCAGCTCGATGCGCGCCGGTGTATCGCCTATCTCACGATCGAACACAAAGGCCAGATCCCTTCCGAGTTCAGGCCCGCGATCGGGAACCGCATCTACGGTTGCGACGACTGCCTTGCCGTCTGCCCATGGAATAAGTTCGCAGCAGCGTCTCGGGAGGCCAAATACCAAGCGACGCCAGCAACCGATGATCCTCCGCTCGCCGCGTTGGTCGCACTGGATGATCCAACATTCAGGCAGCGATTTGCTGGCACCGCAATCAAGCGGATCGGTCGCGATCGGTTCATCCGCAACGTGCTCGTCGCTATCGGCAACACACGCGATCCCCAATATCAGGACGCCGTCATGAGGCTGCTCGACGACGCGTCGCCACTCGTTCGGGGCATGGCGGTATGGGCACTCTCGCAGATCGCGGCATCCCACGTCTTTCGCAAGATCAGAGCTCTTCGTCGGGATCGAGAACAGGAACCGGCCGTACAGCTCGAGTGGGACCACAATGCGCAACATCAATGAACTGAGTGAGGCGCTTTTCGCACCATATTTGCCGCCTGCCTCTATGCCCGGAGCAGTCCGCGAAGGTGCGACGGGCCAAAAGCCGCACCGTTGCGGGCCTGCGGACGCAGCGACACACAAGATTGTACGCTCAGCACTCGCAACGCTGCTAAACCGGAAGAGAACCGTCAGATGACCAATCGAACGCTTGTTTGCATCGGTGCTGGCTACACGGCGCTCGCAGTTGCCAAGCTGGCCTTGCGCCACGGCTGGCGCGTCGTTGGGACCACACGTGCAGCATCAGGCGTGGCGCGCTTGCAAGACGCTCAGATCGAGCCCGTCGTCTTCGATGGGTTGGCGCCCTCGCAAGCGCTCTCTCAACACCTGCGCGCTGCGGAATTCGTCCTTATCTCGGTTGGGCCGGATGCGACGGCGGCGCGCGCCGTAGCGGGCGACCGTCGCGTTGCCGAGGGTCGCCAGCGCGACGCGGTACTGCGGCTGCATTGGGACGACCTTGCCCAAAGCCCGTCGCTTCGGGGAATGTGCTACCTCTCGACAACGGGTGTTTATGGTGACCACGGGGGCGGCTGGGTCGACGAAACGACGCCGGCATCGCCCTTGAGCGCGCGAAGCCATGCCCGCTTGGCTGCCGAGCAGGCTTGGCAATCGGTCGCCAGCGCCCACGGCAAGGCGCGCCTTGCGGTCTTTCGCCTGTCTGGCATCTATGGACCGGGGCGTTCGCCACTGGAGCGTGTCCGAACAGGAACCGCTCGAGCTGTGATAAAGCCTGGCCAAGTGTTCAATCGCATCCACGTCGACGATATTGCGATTGCCGTTGAAGCCGTCCTTTCAGGCCGGGGGCAACACGTCATCTACAATGTGAGCGACGACGAGCCGGCGCCACCCGAAGACGTGCTCACCTTTGCAGCCTCGCTGATCGGCGTCGAATTGCCGCCACCGGTTCCCTTTGACGAGGCCCACCTCGGTGAGATGGCACGCAGTTTCTACCACGAGAACAAGCGCGTCTCGAATACGCGATTGAAAACCGATCTCGGCCTCACGTTGCGCTTTCCGACTTACCGCGAGGGCCTTGCCGCGCTGCTTTAACCGGCCGGTGGCGGCTGACGACGCGGCTCGCGCGCATTTCGTTGCCGCCCCCGGTCGGCTCGGCTCGTGGCCGCGCGCCGAGTTCGTTGGCGATCGCGGCTGCATCGAGCACCTGCAGACGCGTCGCGAACGCGTTTTGGATATGGGTTCTCGCCGCGGTTTCTGCAGTGTTCGGGTCGTGCTTGGCGATGGCATCGACGATCGCCTCATGCTCGTCGAGTGATGCTGCGCCACGCCCCTCGACTGAAAGCGTCGTTGGACCGAGCAATGCCAAAGCTTCCGACAGCGCGCTCGAGGCCTTCATTAGAAAGCGGTTGTGGGCGGCGCGCTGGATTGCCTCGTGGAACGCGCGGTTTGCAACCGCCAAGTTCTCGGGGCTTCCGAGAAGGCCTCGATCACGTCGGATCTGCGCCCGCATGGCAGCGATTTCAGCTTCGCTCGCATACCGTGCCGCGAGGCCGGCGGCGGCGCCGTCGAGGATTTCGCGCATGGCGTAGAGCTCTGCTACCGCGCTCGGCTCCAAGTGCGCCACGACCATGCCGCGGTGTGCTTCGTGTGCAAGCAGACCGCGCGATTCAAGGCGTCCGAGGGCTTCGCGCACCGGTGTCCGGCTGATGCCGAACCGCTCGGCAAGCTCTGCCTCCTTCAGACGGTCACCTGGTCGTAGCCGGCCGTTCAGGATATCGGCCTGAATGATTTCGAAAATGTCGGGTCGATCGCGTGAGGCTGTCATCGAACTAGGTGTGGTGCCTCAAGAGGTTGTTCCGGTTCATGCTGATCCTGCCGATTGATGGTCTGCCATCAAGCCTCGTGTTCCGTCTCCGACACTTGGTTCCTTTGCAGCACCCGATTGACCAAGTGTCGGGGACGCAGGCAACACCAGCAACCTCATGCTTCTCGTGTTGCTTTTGTCACTGACGCTTGGCAGGCGAGACTGCAGAAGGTGGGACCAAGCGTGAGTGACGCAACACTCGGACCCGCTTTCCGAAGTTCGCTTGTCAGTTTCGTCAGGCGCCGAAACGAACTTCTGAACGCAAAGGGCACGAGCAATCAGATGTCTCTTGTACCGCCTTTCGATCAGAAGTCCCTGGCAGTCGGGTGTTGCGGATGGTGCAAGGACTTCTGATCGGCGGTACTAGCATGAGGCTGGCGCCAGTTGTAGCGGTGGAGCCCTCAGGGCCGTTCGCGTTTGCGTTGCTCTGAGTTTTCGAACGCGGTGGCGAAGGCCCATGCGGCGCTCGCTATCTCGCTTTAGCTGATGCCCCGTTGCCGAGCTTGCGTTGGACATGCGCCCCGCAAGATTGTATGCAATTGCATACAAAACATCGTGCGGCCCGCGGCCGGTCGATCGCCCTGACGTCAGTCGTACCGATCGGCAACACATTTGGTCACAATAGAAGTACCAAGGAAGGAGCGGCCAGATGGCCACGGGTCCGAGTTTCGATGTCGCCGTCGTTGGTGCAGGCAACGCGGCATTTGCAGCCGCGACCGCCGCGCAGCAGAAGGGCGCGCGGGTGCTCGTGCTCGAATGCGCACCGCAGGACGAGTGTGGCGGCAACTCGCGGTTCACGGCAGGCGCGATCCGCTTTGCCTACGACGGTGTCGATGATATTCGCACCCTCGTCCCCGATCTGACGGATGATGAGGCCGCAAACACCGACTTTGGGACGTACACGCAGGACCAGTTCTTCGACGACATGTTCCGCGTCACCCAATACCGGACCGATCCCGACCTGACCGAGGTGCTCGTCCGAAACAGTCTCTCGACCATGAAATGGATGCGAGGGCAGGGCATACGCTTTCAGCCGATCTATGGTCGCCAGGCCTTCAAGATCGACGGCAAGTTCAAGTTCTGGGGTGGATTGACGCTTGAGGCCTGGGGTGGGGGGCCGGGACTGGTTCAGGCCTGGACGGACATCGCCCGTCGCTCCGGCATCGAGATCTGGTACCGCGCGCGGGCGCTCGAGCTGCTGTCTGACGGTTTCGCGATCAACGGCGTCAGGGTCCGCCTACCCGACAGGATCGTCGACGTCGAAGCACGCGCCGTCGTGCTGGCTGCAGGCGGCTTCCAGGCGAATCCCGAAATGCGGACACGGTATCTCGGGCCTGGCTGGGACATCGCGAAGGTGCGGGGCTCACGCTACAATACTGGCGATGGCATCAAAATGGCGATCGACATCGGGGCTGCAACGGCCGGCAATTGGTCCGGCTGCCATGCGGTTGGATGGGATCTCAATGCACCGGAATTCGGGGATCTGGCGGTCGGAGACAATTTCCAGAAGCACTCTTATCCTTTCGGAATCATGCTCAACGCGCGTGGCGATCGTTTCGTCGACGAGGGGGCCGATTTTAGAAATTATACCTATGCGAAGTACGGAAGGGTCATTCTAGAGCAACCAGGCAGTTTTGCCTGGCAGGTGTTTGATAAAAAGGTGCTGCATCTCCTGCGGGATGAGTACCGGATCCGCCGCGTAACAAAAGTGTCAGCCGACACGCTCGAAGGTCTCGTTGCCCAGCTTGAAGGTGTCGATGGTCAGCAGGCTTTGCGGACGATACAGCACTATAATGACAGCATCACCCAGGATGTTGCCTTCAATCCCAATATCAAGGATGGCCGTCGGACCGTCGGCCTCAAAGTACCCAAAAGTCATTGGGCGAATACGATCTCGGACCCCCCCTTCGAGGCTTACGCAGTGACGTGTGGAGTGACCTTCACGTTCGGTGGTGTGAGGATCGACCGGGATGCGCAGGTTCTAAGTACCGATTACGAACCAATTCCCGGGCTCTGTGCTGCGGGTGAAATGGTTGGCGGAATTTTTTACCACAATTACCCGGGTGGCACCGGTCTTATGAACGGCGCGGTGTTCGGTCGTATCGCTGGCGAGAGTGCGGCGCGCCACGCGATCGGCAATTTCTGACGGTTTTGCAAGGTTCGGCCTAGTGTCGCGTCACTCAGGCTTGGGGCCCACCTTCTGCAGTCTCGCCTGCCAAGCGTCAGCGACAAAAGCAACACGAGAAGCATGAGGTTGCTCGTGTTCCCTGTGTCTCCGACACTTGGTCAATCTGGTGCTGCAAAGGAAACCAAGTGTCGGAGACGGAACACTAGGAGCCGCGTGGTCTCTCGCGCGAGATCGAGCGCGGGCTCTATAGATTGCGACATACCAGGCGCGGCGGCGACACCCTGGTTTTCGACGGCATCCCTCGTGCGCTCGTAAGGCACCGCGCGGTCATCGGCCGATCCGTGCATCACGGTCGTTGGCAAAGAAGGCGAGACAAGCAGCGAGCTCAGTCATCGATACTGCTTGTGCCTCGCCGGCAACATAGTTCGCACGGTGATGGTTTGTTTACGCATATTGTGCGCTTCTCGCATTTTTATTAAGGGTATAGTAACTGCGCTTACGCACCATCCGGGTTCGTCCCGTTCTGCGTCCTGTGATCAGCTAATCAAGGTCAGCAGACATGCGCACCCCTTTCCTTTTGTCCCTTTCAGCCAGCCTGTGCTTGGCTGGCGGTTGTGCCGTGGTGCCACAGCCATTGGATCGCATTGAACTCGCCTCAGCAGCTACGGATCGCCTTGCACGCGTCGCTGCTGATCAAGAGCCTATCCACCGGCCCATCGGGCTTTATGAGGCGATGGCCCGCGCTCTCAAATACAACTTGGATGCAAGCGTGGAGCTCTATCAGGCCGCCTTGCGTCGCGATGAACTCGACTTCGCCCATTATTCATTGCTGCCGAAGATCGTGGCCGAAGCCGGCTTTGATCGCCGAGACAACTTTCTGGCGTCGACGTCGGATCAAGTCGATCCAGCGACCGGCAATATCGTCGGCGGTGGCGCCTTCGGCAATCCCAACACCAGCCAGGACAAGCATCGGCGCAATGCGGACATTGAAATGTCGTGGCATGTTCTGGATTTCGGCCTGTCTTATGTCAGGGCGCGGCAAGCTGCTGATGAGGTTTTGATCGCCGAGGAAGCCCGCCGCAAGGTTATCAACCGCATCGTCGAGGACGTGAGAACGGCATTTTGGCGAGCCGTCACTGCTGAGCGGCTCGTCACGCGGTTATCTCATCTCGAGGGCAGGGCCAACGCCGCGCTGGCGAACACGCGCTCGCTCGCCGCCGAAGAGCAGGCTTCGCCAATTACTGCCTTAACGTACGAGCGGGAGCTGGTCGAAATCAAACGCACCATTCGTGAACTCCAGCGGGAGCTCTCTGTCGCGAAAGCGCAGCTTGCGGCACTCATGAATCTGAAGCCGGGCACCAAATTCTCGCTTGCGATCCCGAGCGGCCCACAAAGCATTCCGACATTGCCAGCAAAATCGCGCGACATGATATGGACCGCGATGAACAACCGGCCTGAATTACGCGAGGTCGCTTATCGCCAGCGCATCAACATGCACGAGGCGGATGCCGCGCTGCTTGAGTTGTTGCCCGGGATCAACCTCTACGCCGGCGCGAACTGGGACTCAAACAGCTACTATCTCAACAACGACTGGCTGACGTGGGGCGCTCGCGCCAGCTGGAACTTGATGCGCGTCGTCCATTATCCAGCACGTCGGCGTGTCATCGAGTCACAAGGCGCGCTTCTGGATCAGCGTGCGCTGGCCGTGACCATGGCGATCATGACGCAGGTGCATGTTTCGCAAATCCGATTCCATCATGCACGTCGCGAGCTTCAAACCGGGCATGAATACTTTACGGTACAGCGCCGCTTGGTCGAAAAGCTTCGGGTCGAGTATGCGGCCGGGAGAATCTCCGAGCAGACCCTTATTCGCGAGGAAATGAACTTACTGGTCGCGGAAGTGAAACGCGACATTGCACATGCCAGCCTGCAGAATGCTTATGCAAACGTCTATGCCTCGATGGGCCTCGATCCTTATCGAGATGAGGTCGATCTTGACAGTGACGTGGCGTCACTCGCGGCAACTCTGAGGGCGATTTGGATCGAGCGCGGCCGGAGGCACGGGATTGTGAGATCGTAACGAGCGATCCGCCGCGTATGGCGCCGACGAAGAACAGGACAGAGCCGGCGCAAGTGCGTCGGCTTTTTACTGTGAAGTGTGGGTGCGTTCTCTGCTCGTCTTTTGGTGCTGAGATTTGCCTTCCGGTTGAGACCGGTTCTCAGCCAATGTCAGAGCCGGAGGAAACACTAATAACCCTGTGATTTTAAATTTTCTCGCTGGCGCTTGGCCACGGATCCAATCCGTCCATGGTTGGAAGAATCAGTGACGCAATGCGCGAGCAGCATCCGAAGAGCAGCAGCCGATCTGACAGGATCGTCAAGGCAAGTCACGGATCGGACAAAGTTGCTCTAGTGTTGCGTCACGAGCGCTTGGTTTCCATCTTCTGCAGTCTCGCCTGCCAAGCGTTGGCAACAAAAGCAGCAATAAACTCTTGAAGGTGCTAGTGCTCCGTCTCCGACGCTCGGTCAATCGGGTGTTGAAAAGGGAACGAAGTGGCGAAGAAGGAACACTTATCCGTGTTTTCCGGAGTCCGTCTGTCACCCTCGCCAGGCGCCGAAACGAACGACGGAAAGCAACGGGTACGAATAACATCTGGGATCTCGTAACGATTTTCGATCAGAAGTCTCTGGTAGGCGCGCGTTGCGGAGCGTGCAGCGACTTCTGGTCGGCGGTGCTGGACTGAGAGGCATAGAGCATTTTCATCCGCCCTTTTGACTGCGGCTGCGGCCACGTGTGGTCGGATAATTCTCAAGTGATCAATATTGGCAAGCTTCCTGGACCGTCGACTGGAGCGAACTGCGGCAGCGGCCTGTGGGCCCACAGTAGAGTCTTTCCGATTTGGAATAACTAATGATCGCAGTTCCAACCGGACACCGAACGATGATCTCGTAGATCGGCCCGCGATCGGTATAGGCCTCGATGGTCGCGTTCTTCGCATTGAAACCTGGGTACGCCGTAAATCCCCCGGTCAGGGCCGCGACGATCATTAACGCTTTCATAGGCGAACGTTCTCCCGAACTCCAACAGGTCGCGGACTGCGGCCATGCAGTCATCGTGCCAGCCGCCGTGTTGGCTTTGGGTCGCAGTTCATGCCATGTGCCGAAAGGGTTGGAGCCGGTGTTCGGCGCCATACAAGGACCTGTAAATGCCCTGAACGATGACGCCGTCTCTTCCCTGCCTTCGCGATCAGATTTTCGTATGAAGCGGTGAGTGCCCATCGTCGGGCGAATATCCCTGATGCCCAGGTCGCGGTCTTGTCAGACGCCAGCCCAACGACTTCGATGCAAACGTCTAACTAAAGCTTGCTGTACAACGCAAAGTTGCAGCAGTTCTATTAATGAAGATTTTTGAGAATACACATCTGTAAATGCTATCCTAATCCTTGCGTCGTTCTGCCCACATTCAGGGCAGCTGATATGTTTATCTTAAACATTATCAGTGAGCATGTTCCCGGATTATCCGCAACCACCGGGTTTATTCAATGTCCGTATTCACGCCCACGACGCAACGCTCCCCTGGTGCAGCACTTGCTGATTTCGCCGCCCGCGCACGCAGCAGCTGGTCGGATATTGCGACCCGTCTGAAGAAGACCCGCTTCGACTCCGAAGCGGATGCAGGGGGTCCTCAGCCTCCGGAACACGCGCAGTGGTTGAGGCGTCTGATCGCAAGATTTTCGGCGGCCATTCGCCGTGCCTTGGGAAGCGTCGCGGCAAGCAGGCCGACCATGATGATTCGAGACTATGTCGGCCGTGCCCTTCGCCGGCTGAGGGCTGCCCTTCGACAGGCTGCGGCGCGTCGCAAGCAGCGTCGGGCTGAGCGCGCAGCACGTCTCGCGGCCGAAGCGCATGGCAAGGCTGCCTCGTTGCTTGGCAGCGTGTTCGCACCGCGCGCCCTTGAGCCGAGGATCGTGTTTGACGCCGCCGTTGCAACAACATTCGACGATGCGGCCTCGGATCAGGATGACACCTCGTCTGCGGCCAGTGCCGCCGAGCAGCAAGCCGCCGCAGAGGCCGACACCGACACTCTGATCGCGGCTTTGGGGGCAGCTGGAGGGCAGTCTCGCACCGAAATTTTCTTCATCGATTCCGTCATCCCCGACCGTGACGCGATTATTCAGAGCTTGCCCGAAGGCGCCGAGGTGATCTTGATCACGGCTGATCGCGATGGCATCGAGCAGATTGCGGCGGCGCTTGCCGATCGCTCCGATATCGATGCAATTCACATCGTCAGCCACGGGTTGCCCGGCCAGTTGCGCCTCGGAAATGCAATTCTCACCTCTGAGAGCATGGACGGCATTCACGCCAACCCGCTTTCTGCGATTGGTCAGGCGCTGGCCGCGGACGGTGACATCCTGATCTACGGTTGCGACTTCACCATGGGCGAGGCTGGGATCGCGGCTGCAACGCGGCTTGCAGAGATCACGGGCGCCGATATCGCAGCGTCGTCAAACTCCACCGGCCACGCCGACCTTGGCGGAGATTGGGTTCTCGAGACACAGATCGGAACGATCGAAGCGCAGGGCATCTTCGCGCCCGACTATCAGGGCCTGCTTGCTCCGCTGGTCGTCACGCCGGTCAACGGCACGACGGTGACTGCGACGACGATCGCGCAGACAATCCTCGGCAACGATGTGACCATCGTCAGCGCAACGCTCGGTGGAGCTGCTGATCAGGCGGGGACATTCACCGGTGCCACGGGCTACACGCCCGAGTGGCTCACGTTTGACAGTGGTGTGGTCTTCTCGACGGGACGGGCAGACTCACTCACCGATCTCAACACCTCTGATGGCGGAACAGCTGGCGCCAACATGGGCCAGCCCGGCACACCGCTTTTCACAGCGGTTGGCGGCGGCGCATCATTTGACGCATCTTATATCACGATCGAGTTCATTCCGGTGAATGACCGAGTCTCGATCCAGTTCGTATTTGGCTCCGACGAGTACAACGAATACGTTTATGCGTCCGTCAACGATGCCATGGGCATCTGGGTCAACGGGTCGAATATTGCCGTCAACCCGATGGGGCAGCCGATCGGCATCGATACGATCAACAATGCCGCTGCCCACAACCCGCAATTCGGAAACCAGGCCAACGACCCGAACCCATCCAATGGCGTGTTCGATTCGTCTGCACCGTCGCTCTTCCGGAACAACGATCTCACCGACGGTGGCCCATTCTATGCGACCCAAATGGACGGCTTCACGCTGACGCTCGGTGCAAATGCGGTCGTCACGCCAGGGGTTGTCAATACGATCACAATCGGCGTTGCCGATATCGGCGACGCTGTTTGGAACTCCTGGCTGCTCGTCAGCGCGGACAGTCTGCAATCGAATCTGATCGCGCAAAACGATGTTGTCGGGACCAATATCGATACGCCGGTGATGATCAGCCCCTTGGTCAACGACATCGACTTTGATGATGATCCGATCTCGATCGTCAATATCGCTGACACTCCGATTTCACCCGGACAGACGCTCACGCTGACGAGCGGCGGTACGGTTTTGCTGAACGCGAATGGCACGCTGACTTACACGCCGCCAACAGGTTCTACGACGCCTGAGTTGTTCACCTACACCATCACGGATTCGAACGGGAACTCGTCGACGGCATTCATCACGGTAAACATCGTTGCCGGCGCCGCCCCGACGGTCGACCTCGATGCCTCAGAGCCTGGGACCGACTATGCGGCAACCTTCACAATCGGAGGTGCTTCCGTTCCGGTTGCAGACATTGACACGCTGGTGACCGACCCGGACAGCCCGATCTTTACGGCTTCCATTGGCATTATGAATGCACAGCCCGGCGATGCTCTCACGGTCGTCGGCAGCCTGCCGGCTGGCATCACCGTGTCCCCAGTCTCGACGACCACCAACATTGTGCTCGTCGGCGACGCAAGCCCCGCCGACTACGCGACAGCAATCCGGCAGATCGGGTTCTCGACCACCAATCCATCGCCCTTGCTTGGCGACCGCAACATCTCCGTTCAGGTGACCGACACGGCGGGCTTGGCCTCGAACGTCGCGGTTGCGACCCTGACGATCGTCAATCCGGCCCCTGTCGCAACGGCCGACGTATTCGACGGCGTTGAAGATACGACGCTATCGGGAAATCTCCTGGCAAATGACAGCGATCCGAACGGCGATACATTGACGCTGACGCAGATCGAGATAGGCGGGGTGATCACGCTGGTTCCCCCGGGCGGTGTCACGGTGACACTGGCAGAAGGCGAGCTGACCATTGGCCCCAACGGGGCATTCTCATTCGTCCCGACCCCCAACTATTTCGGGACTGTGCCAACCGTCGCCTACACGGTCTCGGACGGGTTCAGCTCGGTGACGACGACGCTCGACATCACGGTTGCTCCGGTCAACGACCCTCCGGTCGATGGCGACGAGACGGTGGACGTGACGGAAGATACGCCGGTCAGCGGCACCCTGCTGGCCAACGCGAGCGACGTGGACGGCGACCCGCTGGCGATCGCGGACTTCACGATCGCGGGCGAGGCGGGCCCGTTCGGGCTCGGCGTGCCGTATGCGATCGCGGGCGTCGGCACGGTGACGATCGACGCCGACGGGGCGTTCAGCTTCACGCCTGCGCCGAACTACGACGGCCTGGTGCCTGCGATCGGCTACACGGTGTCTGACGGCAACGGCGGGACGGCGACGTCGACGCTGCAACTCGTGATGGTGCCGGTGAATGACCCTCCGGTCGGGGTCGACGATGGGATCGGTGTGACGGAGGACGTGGTCGCAGGCCCCGTGAACGTGCTCTCCAACGACCTCGACGTGGAGGGCGACCCGCTGACGATCGCGTCGGCCTCGATCGACACGGACGGCGACGGCGTGGAAGACGCCCTGGTGCTCGGGGTTGCGACGGCGCTCGTCGACGGCTCGGGCACGCCGATCGGGACGATCACGGTTGAGGCCAACGGCGACGTGACGTTCGCGCCGGCGCCCGACTACACGGGTCCGGTGCCGGACCTGACCTACATCCCGAACGACGGCACTGACGATGGGACGCCGGCGACGGTGAGCTTCGGCCCGATCGTGCCGGTCAACGACCCTCCGGTTCTTGCCGACACGACCGGGGATGGCAACCCGGACGGCGGTGACCTTGCGGTTACGACGCCCGAGGACACCCCGGTGAGCGGCGCCATTGCGGTGATCGACGTCGACGGCGATATTCTGAATTACACCGTGACAGAGGCTCCCGCCCACGGTTCGGTCGCTGTCAACCAAGACGGCACCTACACCTACACACCGGCCCCCGACTATAATGGTCCCGACACGTTCACAGTGACGGTCTCGGACGGCAATGGCGGCTCGATTGATGTCGTCGTTGATGTGCTGGTTACGCCGGTGCAGGATGCGTTCGATGATGTCGCGACGGTGCCGGAAGATGGCACGGTGACGTTCGCCGTGCTCGGCAACGACACTTTCTCTGGACCGGTCGATGTGACGATTGAGACACCGCCGAGCTTCGGAACGGTGGTCGTCAATCCTGATGGGTCGATTACCTATCAGCCGGCACCCGATTTCCACGGCACGGATACGCTAACCTATCTGGTCGTGACCGCGAGCGGCACCGTCGAGACCGCGACCGTCACGTTCGAGGTCACCCCAGTTCAAGACGCGCGCGATGATTTCGTAGAGATCCAGTCGGGGCAGCCCGTGGTGCTCGAGCCGCTCGCGAACGACACGTTCTCAGGGCCGGTAACGGTCACGGGGGCAGTGGCCTCTGAGGGCGGAACCGTCACGATCAACTCGAACGGGACACTGTCTTATCAGCCAGCCCCGGGCTTCAGCGGGGTCGAGACCGTGACGTATGTCGTGACTGACGCGTTCGGGAACACTGAAGGCGCGACGATCATAGTCAGGGTTGCTGCCCCACCCTCACTCGAGGAGACAGGTCCGCGTCCGACCACCATCCTGGATCGACCGATCCTTGCCCCCCTGAGGGTCGAAGGGATCGTGCTGGAGACAGCGAATGGCATCCAGAGCCTCGGCACGATCTCGAGTGTCTCGGCCGAGGGGATCGTGCTCGATGCAGCAAATGCGCTCGGTGGGCTTGGCGGCATCAGCGAGGCAACGGGCGTGCTGGCAGCGATCGAGCGCCTCGATCCGGCCGTGAGGCAGGCACTGTGGAACGGCGCGTCGTCGCTTCAGGAGGCAGTCGAGCGTGCAGTCGGTGGCTTCGACGTGTCGACACTTTCGGGTTTTTCGCTGAGGCTGGACCTTAGCGATGACGTCGGTGGTGACGCAAGCCGACCGCAGATCGTCTTCGACGTTCTGGTTCGCGACCGGACCCTGGTCGTCCAGATCACGAATACGGTTGTCGGCCAGGAGGTCGGCGTCTCGGGCTACGCCATCACTGAGCGCTCTCGCGGGACGCTGCCTGACTGGCTGCAGCGCGTCGACGAGGGGCTGCTCGTTGGCCAGCGGCCGGCTGATGCCGATGCGTTGGAGTTGGACGTGACCGTTCTGTATCGAGACGGGACGTCCGAGCAACGGGCGATCCGGATTGCCACGGCAAGCGGTGAGACTGTGGAACTCGCGGGTGGCGGCAGCGGTTCTCGCTGACGCTTCAAGCGGGCGGGCAAACGCCGCCGGACGCGAGCGCGGGACTTGCTCCAACTGGCGCGATGGCGTCCACTCTCGTGTGATGACCGAGAAGTCCGCTGCATACCTTTCGGCTAGGCTGGGAGGCGGACTTCTCGGTCTCAATCACACTAGAATTTTGATATTGCTAGTGTCGTTCAGACCTCGAAATTCGTTTCCGGCGTGCGGCAGAATGAGACGAATTTCGCGGTCACGACACTAGCCCGCGTTGACGAACGGGGGGCGCATGCGCGGACGTGGCTGGGCCTGGTGCACGAAACGGACGTGGAATGCGCGCCTAGGCCTCTCGGCGCTGCTCGTCCTCGCGACCGTGTGGACCGCAGCGTGCGGCGCCGCATGGGGTCGCGATCGGTCACCGGATGTACGCCAGTCCCCCAATCGGCAAGAGCGCGTCGGTTCGCTGGACGCGGGTGGCGGCTGCGTGTTCGTGCGATCGGCGCAGGGTGTGGTCACATCGATCGCGGAGACGGGTACCGTCGTGCTCGATGACGGCCGGGAAGTCACGCTGCAGGCCCTGCTCCTGCCGAGCCGCTCTGATCTCGTCGGGACGATCGAGGCGTGGCCCATCGAGGAAGAGGCGTTGCGCGCGCTTCGTCGTGCGCTCGTCGGAAAGAATGTCAGGGTTGTCGAAGCGGGCGGACGACGTGACCGTTACGGGCGAAGAGATGCACACGTCTGGCTCCTTGGGCCTAGCCAGGAACCTGTGTGGATCCAGAAGGTTGCCCTTTCACTCGGGTGGGCACGCTTTGCACCCGTTGCAGAGCGCTCGGCCTGTGCAGAGCAGCTTGTCGAAGCCGAAAGCATGGCACGGCAGGAGGCTGTCGGACTGTGGGCGCTTGATGCGTATCGGGTGCGACCCGCTGAGGCGCCGCTTGATCTCATGCGGTTGCAAGGCACCTATCAGATCGTGCGCGGTCGTGTGCGTGCCGCGGCCACCGTGCGCGGCCGCCTCTATCTGAATTTCGACGACGATTTTCGGCGCGACTTCACCGCCGTTATCAGTGCAAAGCAGCTCAAGTTCTTCGAAGGGAGCGGCATCGATCCTTCGCAACTCACCGGTGCCCTTGTTGAAGTGAGGGGATGGATCGAGCGGCGCGGCGGCCCGATGATCGAAATCGAGCACACGCACCAAGTGAGGCGCGTCGAGGAAAGAGAGGGCGCAGGTCTCGCGCTCGAGCGTGATGGCGATGGATCAAGGCGGCCTCGCGCACCAGCAGCACCGCGGCGGTCGCAACCGCGGCCGGAACGCCCGGTCCCCGCGCCGCCGGCGGCAGCAGAAACGCGCGGGCTCGATATCTGACGGCCGGGTCGCGCTGCGCGGTGGCCGCGTATCGAACACTACAAGCGCATCGCGCTGCGTCTCCGGCAAACGGTCAACTGGACGATCGGACCGCGCCGTCGGATGCAAGCGTCCTTCGTCCTGATCATCACAAGCAACTGTGAAGACCCGTGAGCGGTTTTGTCAGTGGCAAGGCGTGCTGAGCGAAGGCTATAGCAGGCGCACGTGGGGTGACATCGCGGTCGAGCAGGCTCTTCACCACGCTTTAAAGCGGCGCCAACCAGGAGGGCCGAGCCGGAGCGTGATACGGCACTTGAGCGATAAGAGGCGACGGGTTCCGCCTCGAGCGGGATTTCGCCAAGACCCGTAGCGGCACTGCTTCCAAGGAGACCGGCTTCATCGGTTTCGACCGGTTGAGTTGCCGGTATCTGCGCTCGATCACGATGGGAACTCACACGTGGACTCCATACGATCCCGCGGCGGCATGATGCACGGTGCTGTTGTCGCCGCCGTGCTCACGGGCGTTGGCAGCCAACTCATCTTGCGACAGGTCACAGGCGGCCTGAACCACGATACTGCAGCAGCCCTGACCGCGGTCCTGCCCTTGATCGCAGTCCTGACGGCGTCGACCGCCCTCGTCCTGATGCTGGGCGGACGGCTCGGTAACGAGCGGAAATCCTCCATCTCGGCCGACCTGCTGCTCATATTGATCGGTGGTCTGACGATGCGCCTTGTCTGGCTCGGTGTGCCGCCCCCCCTCGAGGACGACTACTATCGCTACCTTGTCGACGGGGCAGCGGTTGCGCGTGGCCTCAACCCCTATCTGCATGCGCCTGAGGCCTTGGTCGATCCGCGCGTCGCTCCGGCAGGTTACGAAGCGCTCGCCGAGACTGTGCAGGGCGTCGTGCAGAAGGTCAATTTCCCTGATTTGCGAACGATCTATCCGGGTGCCGCGCAAGCCGCGTTTGCGCTCGCTTACCTGATCGCGCCCATGGATGTCGATGGCCTGAGAATCGTTTTCATCGTCGCTGAAGGCTTGACCGTTTGGGCGATGCTCGGGCTCATCACGCGCCTCGGCGGCAACCCTCTGTGGGTTGCGCTCTATTGGCTCAACCCGCTCGTTGCTTACGTGCTCATCGCCATCGCCCACGTTGACGCCTTGGTTCCGACCTTCGTCATCGGTGGGTTGTACCTTGCTGCGGCCGGCTCGATCGCTTCAGCCTGCGTTCTCATCGGGCTGGGCGCAGGGGTCAAAATCTGGCCGATCCTGTTGGTCCCGCTTCTTCTGTGGCGGCTGCGACGTGCGCCGGCGCGTCTCGTACTCGCGTGCTTCTTGCTTGGGACCGTGCTTCTCGCGGTGCTGGGACCGCTTGGCCTCAGTGCTCTGACCCCGGGCTCTGGCTTGACGGCTTACGCATCCGGCTGGTCCAACCATAATGCGATCTACGCATGGACGGCGCATTGGGCTGGGCTGTGGCTTGGGGATTCGGTCGCCCAAGCCGCATTGCGCAGTCTCAGCGCGGCCATCGTCGGCATAACGGCTCTCACTCTGGCGGTGCGGAGCGCTGAGACGCCGAAGGGCCTCGTCACAGCCAGCCTGGTCGTCGCCGCGCTCGTCTTCTACCTCTCGCCCGCTCAGTTTCCCTGGTATCTCGTCTGGTTCCTCCCGCTTGCCGCCCTCGTTCCCTGCTGGCCGCTCCTGTTTGCGTCCGTGGTGATCTCGTCCTACTACCTGTTCTTCCCCCTGTGGGCCGCCGGACAAGGCGCCCTGTACTTCTACGCTGTTGGTTTTGTGCATGCGCTCCCGGTTCTGGGCTGGCTCGGAGTCCGTTGGTGGCAGCGACAGAGCTGGCACGCTGAGGCGGGTTGAAGGTTGTGCAGCGAGCGGCAGGCCACGGACTATGGTTCGTGTACGCTCCAAGACGAGGCTCACGCAGTGCCAGATTCACCGTTCGGCACCGTCGCCGTTGTCGTGCCTGTTCTGAATGAAGCTGCAGCGTTACCGAGCGTCATAGCTGGCGTACCAGATTGGGTGCGCCTGATCGTCGTTGCAGACAACGGCTCGACAGACGGATCGGGCGCCATCGCGCGCAAGCTTGGCGCAACGGTCATCGTCGAGCCGCGGCGTGGCTATGGCAGCGCATGTCTCGCAGCGCTGGCCGCCCTGCCGCCCGAGATCGAGATAATCGTGTTCATGGATGGCGATGCCAGCGACGATGGCAGTGAGATGGCGAGCCTGGTTCGGCCCATCGCGAGTGGGAAGGCCGATTTCGTTCTGGGCTCGCGGGTGCTTGGTGAGCGCGAGCGAGGTGCGCTGACGCCACAGCAGATCTTTGGCAACTGGCTGGCCTGCTTGTTGATCCGGATCATCTGGCGACATCGGTTCACGGATCTCGGACCCTACCGGGCGATCCGGCATACGGCCCTGACGCAGCTCAGGATGGCCGACCGAGACTACGGTTGGACCGTTGAAATGCAGGTCAAGGCGGTTCGCCAAGGTCTGAAACTTTTGGAGGTGCCCGTCCGGTACCGGCGTCGGATCGGTACGTCCAAGGTCTCGGGCACGGTTCGCGGGGTCATCGGCGCGGGCGCCAAAATTCTCTACATCATCTTTCGCGAAGCGCTCTTTGGAGGTCGCTCCAGGGCTGGTGGTCCGGCGAACGGAACGACCGAGCGCTGATTGCGACGGCGCTGATCTGACTGGCGTTGCCTGAAGTCCTTGACCCGACGCGCTACCCTGTCGCTCTTGGTCCAGTCACGCGCGGCTTAGCCATGTTCGCCCGCCGCCCGTCTTTGCCAATGAAACAGCCGCCGATCGGGGACCGGCGGCTGATCACGACATTGACGTGACGTGCGTGCGCCCTCGTCAGGCTGCTTTGACCTCATCCTCGTCATCGGACGGGGCGTCGCTCGCGGCGGCCTCGGCTTCGCCACGCCGCTTTGCGCTCTTTGCCAGGATCGACACGATGCGCTGCGTCGCCTCGCGATCGTTGATAGCTTCAACGGCCGCAACTTCCCGTGCCATCCGATCAAGGGCCTGCTCGTACAGCTGACGCTCAGAGTAAGACTGCTCGGGCTGGTTGTCCGCACGATAGAGGTCGCGCACGACTTCAGCGATCTGGACGAGATCGCCGGAATTGATCTTCTGCTCGTACTCCTGAGCCCGGCGGCTCCACATCGTGCGCTTGATACGGGCGCGGCCCCTGAGCGTGCTCATCGCTTTCTCAAGCAGCGGCTCTGCTACCAGCTTTCGCAACCCCTCGAGGTTCGATGTCGGGACGCGCAGCGTCATCTTGTCCTTTTCGAACGTGATAACGAAAAGTTCGAGCGTCATGCCCGCGATTTCCTGCTCCTCGATGCCGACGATTTGCCCAACACCATGAGCCGGGTAGACCACGTGTTCATGCAGCTTGAACCCGTGGCGCTGACCAACCGCCTTGCGTTCCGGCGCAGCGGGAGCTTGAGGCATCGGAACGGCCGCGGTTTTGCGTGGTGCCATCGGTGTGATCATCGCCGCGGCAACTCTTGAACCGACCTTGATCGTGCTGGGACGGGCAGGCGAACCGACGCTGATCCGCGACTTGGGCGCCGGGGTTGTTTGCGGCGCCTCAGCGGCCTTCAAAGCTGGCTTCGTTGCTTTCGTCTCGACAACGTGCTCTGCGCCTTTTGCTGCAACTTTGGCCGTCTTTGCGCCGTCTGGCTTGGCGGCGCTGGCTGCTGCCCGACCCGACTTCTTCGGAGCGCCAGACTTCGAAGCACCAGACTTCGGAGCGCCAGACTTCGAAGCGCCAGACTTCGGAGCACCAGACTTCGAAGCGCCAGGCTTTGCTGCCGCTTGCGGCGCCACTTTGCCGGCCTTTGCACTGGCGCGTGCGCCAGCTTTCGGCTGAGCCGGCTTTGACGCTGGTTCGGCAATTTTGGTGCGCGTCACTTGTTCAGCGCTGGTCGCGTTTGCCCTGGCGCGCGCCGCGGTTGGTTTGGCCGGCGCTGCTGCCGTCTTGGACGTGGCATTGTTCGATTTCGCCATTTCGCTGACCTACCTCTCAACTCGCACGGGCGTGCTGGACCCCGATGCTTACGACGCAATTGGGCCCGTAGGGCTCGAACCCTGCGGGCGCGAAGACGCTGGCGACCGCTTATACGGCAGCCGTGGACTGGACCATGATGTCGAGGGAGGGTGAGCTCTGTGCTGTTCGTGCGGACTGGTTGCGCGTCGATCCAATCGTTAACGCTTGCCGCAAACTACCCATAGGGGCTTCACTCTGCTCTCATCCAACCCGGGAGCGAGAGATAGCACAGGTTCCTGGGAAAATGAAGTTGAATTGTGACCGCTCGGCAACAAGACTGACCAGTACGCCTGCTGATTAAGCAGACGTGGGCGTTAACACTACGCCCCCACTGGCCCGGGACCTGGCTGGGCGTCAGAGTGCAACCAGGACTTCGTCGATCGGCGTGGAACCCCTGCGCGCCGTGGCTGCGCACAGTGTTCATCGTCGAGCCTCGTACCGCCGATCAAAAGTCACTGGCAGGCGCGTGTTGCGGATGGCTCAGGGGCTTCTCATCGAAAAGCGGTACAAGATCCAATATGGTGCTCATACCCTCTGCTGTCCGCAGTTCGTTTCAGCGTGTGACCAGGGTGAGTCACGAACTACGGCAAGCGGGTAATAGACATCGCCACACCTTCGTCGTGACGCTCAATCACCCTCCCCCGGCTCGGGTGAAAAGTAGGCCTCGAACTTGTTCTTCGTGTCGCGGAATTCCTCCGCTTCTGGAAGGGCCTCCTTCTTCGACGTGATATTCGGCCAGCTTTCAGAGTACTTTCGGTTTACTTCGAGCCATTTCTCGAGGCCCGGTTCCGTGTCGGGTTTGATCGCGTCGACCGGACACTCAGGCTCGCAGACGCCACAATCGATGCACTCATCCGGGTGGATGACCAGCATGTTTTCGCCCTCGTAGAAGCAATCGACGGGGCAAACTTCGACGCAGTCGGTGAACTTGCACCGAACACAGCTATCCGTGACAATGTAAGTCATGCGATCTCAACTCTGTTGGTTGGACGGCGCGCTTCACAGCCGACAGCGGCAGGGTTAAGGGCACGAACCGGTGTGTCAAGCCAGCTTGACGCCTCATCGACGAACGATCGGCAGCCTCTCGACTCTCGTTGTGGTCCGGCGAAGCGCTCCGAATGCTGGCTGCAATCAAACTTCGGATGATGAAGGTCCGTCTTCGTCATGGGGTTGCGACTGTTCAGCGCGGTTGCGCCTCTGGCTTGAGGATCTCGAAGTTCGGATGCGTGCTTGCAACTGGGGGCATCAGGGCTTCAACTTTTCGATCGCCCGCCGGTCACGCTTGGTCGGCCGGCCTGAGCCCCTTGGCCGCGACGCGCCGACGAACGGGTGTGCTGGGACGCCTGATGGCAGACTTGGCTCGCTTGCCTGCGTTTGCAAACCGTGTGTCAAACCGTTTGGCACACAGGCTGAGCCGGCTGCGTGATCTGCGCCAATCGCCGAGCGGCCTCCTTGATCCTGGCGTGCGCCCGGGGTCGGCAGCGTGCCGGTCTCACCTTGTCCGTTGTGGCGCGGCGTCATCTCCTCGAACAACAGTTCAGCCTCACGCGCAGGACCACGGCGCTCACCGCAAGCGACCACCTTCAGAACCCGGACGCGATGATGGGCCGACACCGTGATCACGTCGCCCGGCTTGACCTTCTGGCTCGCTTTCGCGACGCGGAGGCGGTTAACACGGACCTTGCCGGTGAGGACGAGATCCGTTGCGAGCGATCGTGTTTTGACGACCCTTGCGTACCAAAGCCACTTATCGAGCCGAAGTGTCCCATCGCTGGAAGCGGCGTCATCGTCCACGTTGTCGCGGCTGCGTGTCGCCATGGCGCCTCAGGTCTCGTCCGACTTGGCCTGCTCAAGGGTTTGCTTCAATTTGGCAAGCGCTGCAAAGGGCGAGTCCTCCACGCGGTTTGCCGCGGCCGGCTTCGAGCTGATCACGGAAGGGCCGCGCTTCGGCGGCCCACCGCGGTCGCGCCGGTCACCTCCGCGATGGCGCTCATCGCGATCTCGGCCTTTACCCTGCCCGTGCTGACGGCCAGGCGCCTGCGCGCCACTGCCTACAGCGGCTGGTTCGGGCGTCGGTCCCGCGTGTTGCTTTTGACCCGATGACCGATCCTGCTCACTGCCGCGGCCTTTCCATGGGCGCTGCTGATTCGGCCGACCGCGGTCGTGGCGGCCGGCGTGGCCGCCGGCATTGCCGGGTGCGCCTGACGTGTTCGCGCCACCCTCCGCTCTCGCGGCACTTTCAGGCCGCTGCTGAGCCTCGCTCGGCCTGTCAGCGCCGGGCCCGTCGCGCCGTCCCCTTTGGGGTGTGCCGCGGCGTCCGCGGTTCTGGACTTCAGCGCCATCGTTGCGCCGACGCGGCCGCCACACTTCGATCAGTTCAGGCTCTTGAGGCGGCGCGGCAACGGCCTCTTCTGCGCCCGGCTTTCCACCATCTTCCTCAACGCTCGCGGTCTCTGGGCGCTCATCACTCATCGCTACAGCATCGGCGTCGCTGTCACGCTCGCCTTGGCCCGTGCTCTCGACCATGCCCGCGCTATCGCCCATGCCCGCACTCTGGCCGTCGTCCGCAAGGGCCGCCCGGGGCGCTGCATCGGGTTCGGGTTCCGGTGATGCGGCGTCTGGTCTGAGGCTGCCATCGACGGACGGCAAGGCCTCGGCATCTGAAATTGGCGCTGTCTCCGATTGTGGCCCCGCCTGCGCTCCATCCTCAGAGGCGGTTGCCACGAGCTCAAGGGTCTCCAGTCCCGACTGAGGTTCCGGCACCGACGCGTCGGCGGCGGTCGTTGCTGCGTCAGCGGCCCGTCCCTCAGCCGCAGCAATGGTCTCGCGTGTTGGAACGGATGTGACCGGTTTCGGACGCTGCTCCGATCGGAAACCGAGCGCGCGCAGTACACTCCCCAACTCGTCGGCCGAGCACCCGAGGATCGACATCATGTCTGGCGTCACCGTGAACGCGCCATCGCCGGTCGAGCCGCGCGGTGGCTGCTGCGACGCGCCGTTCGCTTGCGGGCGCCACGCGAGGAGACCCCTGATCTGATCGGCAAGCCGCTCGAGCATGTCGAGACGGACAGCGCGCGGTCCGCAGATATGGAAACCGCTGACAGCATAGTAGGTCTCGGGCAGCTTCGCATCGACCGCGACCGATGTGAGGCCCGCCCGCGGTGGCTCCGGACGAGCGTCACCGACGAGACCCGCCGTCGGCCCGTGCTTGAGGAGCCAGAGCGTGCGCAACAAATCAGCAGGCGCTGGCTTCAAGAGCTGGGGAAAGAAGATGTTGAATGCACCGAAGCGAACGCCATGGCGCCGCAGTTGGCTACGGGCATTCTGATCGAGTGCCTTGATGTCCGCTGCGACGGCGTCTCTGCGCAGCACGCCGAGGTTTTCGGACAAGCGGAATGCGATGCCCCGCGCGAGCCCGGTCACGGCATCATCGTTGATAAGATCGACGAGCGGCTTCAGGCGTTCTGCGATGACGTCGGTGACGAGGGTTTGAAGGCGCGCCTGCACCTTGTCTCTGTCGAGTGGCTGCAGGTGCTCGTCCGAGAGCAGGCGGATCTGCGGCTTCAGGGCATCGTCCGCTGCGACGAGTTCCGCGATCGGCTCGCTGCGCCAGAGAACATGGCCGTCAGGTGCGAAGACAAACGCATCGTTCTTTGCTGCGGCGACCCGACGCGCGCGCATGGACAGTTCTTTGGCGAGTACCTGAGCCGCGGCATGGCGCGTCGCCTTGCCGTGAGCATCTTCGCCGCGGCTATCTGGCTTGAACCTGAACCCGACAAGGCGCCCGACGAAATGATCCTCGACCGAGATTTGCCCATCATCGGCGATCTCTGCCTTGAGTTCGTCTTTGAGCCGCAGCCCCTTGATCAGAGCGCTTGTGCGCTGATCGACGAAGCGATTGGTCAGGCACACGTGCAGTGCATCGGAGAGCGCGTCCTCGATCGCTCGTGTGCGCTCCTGCCAGTGGTTTGGGTCTTTGAGCCAATCAGGTCGGTTCGACAGGAAAGTCCACGTACGGATGTGGGCGATACGATTTGCAAGCGTGTCGATGTCGCCGTCGGTGCGATCGGAATAGGCAACCTGCCGGGCGAACCAGTCTTCGTCGATCACCCCATCGCCGTCAGTCAGGTCGCGGTAGATCTTGCCGATCAGTTCGGCATGGTTTTGCGACGAGATCTTGCGATAGTCGGGGATCTGGCAAGTCTCCCACAACAGCTCGACCCGTTGCGGGGAACGCGCACGTTGCGCGATATCGGGCTCCATGCTCAGCGTGTCCAGCGCGATCACGTCGTCGGAACTTCGCGCCTTGACGAGGCGCGGACGGGGTGGGGCCGCCCGCAGGCTATCGCGAAGAGCTTCAAGGGACGTAAAGTCGAGTGCGCGATTGCGCCACTGCAGCAGACGCACGGGATCGAACGTATGCATCTCCAGCCGCTCGATAAGATCGTTGTCCAACGGATCGACGTCGCCCGTAACGCCGAATGTACCATCGTTCATGTGTCGTCCGGCCCGCCCCGCGATCTGGCCGATTTCAGAGGCCGTCAGATTGCGGAAATTCTCGCCATCGAACTTGCGCAACGCTGAGAACGCCACGTGGTCGACATCAAGATTGAGGCCCATGCCAACGGCATCGGTTGCCACAATGTAGTCGACGTCGCCCGACTGGTAGAGGGCGACCTGGGCGTTGCGCGTGCGCGGCGACAGCGCTCCGAGAACCACTGCTGCGCCGCCACGCTGGCGCCGGATCAGTTCGGCGATCGCATAAACGTCGCTTGCCGAAAACGCGATGACAGCGGAACGGCCCGGGAGACGCGTGATCTTCTTCTGGCCGCTGTAGGCGAGCTTCGAGAGCCGCGGCCGCGAGATGAAGTTCGCACCCGGCACCAGCTCTGCGATGGCATCGCGCATCGTGCCCGCCCCGAGCAGCAGCGTTTCTAGCTTGCCCCGCGCGAAAAGCAGACGGTCCGTGAACGTGTGGCCTCGCTCCGGATCCGAGGCGAGTTGGACTTCGTCGATCGCCAGGAAATCGACATCGATTTCGCGCGGCATCGCCTCAACGGTCGAAACCCAGTAGCGGGCACCATCCGGCTTGATCTTCTCCTCGCCGGTGACAAGCGCGACCGACGCCGCACCGACGCGCGCGACAAGCTTATCGTAGATCTCGCGCGCGAGGAGTCGCAGCGGCAGACCTATCATTCCGGTCTCGTGCGAGACCATTCGCTCGATGGCGAGGTGGGTCTTGCCGGTATTTGTGGGGCCGAGCACAGCCGTAACGTTGCGGCTGCGCGGCATATCGAGTGCCATGTCGAGCGGTCTCCGCGACCAGTGGTTGTGCTGGCATTGCAGAGCGGGCCTCCAAATTCAACCCGCTTCGATCGAGAGATCGCAATCGCCGGAGCTTTGCGCCGCATTCTTGCAAGGCTGGAGGCGCCGGTGGTTCATCGCGCCGCAGCAAGAGCAATACGCCGCTGGCGGCTGGTAACGATCTCGAGGCTGCTCGCAGCGATTCGGACGGTGCCTGCCGACATCGGCACGCTGATCTCGCGCGGCACTGCGATCTCGAGGCCGTCGACCATCTCCAACACGACGAAAATGTCGAGCCGGCTCGCAAGATCGTTGTTCTCGCCGTCGTCGATCCGGTGCCCGGCGACTGGACGATAATGTACCGAGCACGTGTGCAGGCGACCGTCCCTGCTCTTGGGTTTGAAGATCAGATCGAATCGCGTGCGTCCATTGAAGACAGGAATGTCCCGATCACACGGCGACTGGCCTGCTCCCACCTGGGTGATCGCGACGACGGCGGCCGTCGGATCGAGGACGTCCCGCAGGTGCGCGGGCGTGATTGGCACCCTGTTCTGAGTTTTCAGCTTCGGCTCGGTAAATCGGTCCACAACGGCGCCGTCTCTGAAACCCAGGCGGACTTCCTGGGATGACTTACGGTTCCGAACGACCATGTTGCGCTCACTTTCGAAAGCGTGCGCGTACTGCGTCGGGCTCGGCCCTAGCGAGGTCACTGCCCCTCTGCCCTCAAGACGACCCGACCATTTAAGCGCACCGAACAGCGCACTGAACTTTGCCGTGGCCGCCGTCTGATAGCGGTTGTCAGCGAGTTCGGTTGTGATCCGCAGATTGCCCAGGCTGACACCGTTGAATGTGATGTCGTAGGCGCCTGCAACGCGCGCCGGCGTCTCGGCGTAGGCCGGGGTGGCGAGCAGGAGCGCTGCGACCAGTGTTCCGAGCGACACCCTCCGGCCATTTGCTTTCAATTGATCGAGAACTGAGCAGTTCGTCGTTGTCATTCCACGTCCCCCAGCGCGTGCATCCAGGCAGTGCTGTTCGTACCGCCGATCAGCGGTCCCCGCACCATCCGCAAAACGCGCCGGTCAGGGACTTCTGATCGAAAAGCGGCACGAGATCCAATTTGTTGCCAGTGTGGCGTCGCGCCCTTATTGCCCACCAGCGTGCCTCACGCACAGGTCAATTCAGGCGCGACAGGCCACTCGTACCCTTTGCTTTCCGCAGTTCGTTTCGGCGCCTGATGAGGGTGACAGACGAGCTCCGGAGCGCCGGTACTAGGTTCGATTTCCGTCTTTTCTGTGAACGCCAAGCCCCAATGCCCGCGGCCAGGGCGCGCGTGACATGGGTGTGGGTCCAGCCCGAAGTCGCGGGCCGCTCAGGAGACCGTCGGCATAGTCGCGCAGGCGCTTCTGCTGGTACCGGCGTGCTTGCTTGACGTTGAAGCCATTTTAGGACTATCCGTCGCGGCTCACGGGTGCCGCTGGCGCCCACACGATATCCCCTCATGCGCGGTGCGATACAGCGAGGCTCAAGCCCGCGGTCGACGGTGCCGTTGGAGTTGGCAGACGATGACCAGACAATGCGAACTGACCGGCAAGCTGCCGATGAGCGGCAACAACCGTAGCCACGCCGAAAATAAGACGCGACGGGTGTTTCGGCCGAACCTGTGCAACGTCACGTTGATCAGTGATGCGCTCGATCGCAGTTTTCGCGTTCGCGTCAGCGCCCACGCCTTGAAGTCGGTCGAGCATCGTGGCGGCCTCGACAATTTCCTCATAAAGGCGCGCGACGAAGAACTCTCGCTGCGGCTGCGGCGCGTCAAGCGCGATGTCGAAAAGGCTCGCGCAGAGCGAGCTGCGGGGTAAGGCGAGCCTGCTCCATTCGGGCCGAAGGAGTGGCTAGTACCGCCGCTCAGACGTGCCGGGACCATCCGCGACACGCGCCTGCCAGGAACTTCTGATCGAGAAGCGGTCGGAGATCTAATAGGTTGCGAGTACCCTTTGCTTTCCGCAGTTCGTTTCGTCCTCTGACAGGACGGAAACACGAACTTCGGACAGCCGGTACTGCAGCGGACCTGGCCTGAGCCGTCCGGCGACCTGTTTGGGGTGCGGCGTTTGGCGCGGCGCCGCAAACGCGACGATTACAGTCAGGCGCGGCCATGCCGCCTGCGGTAACCGGTTGAAGGTTGTTTCTCGCTCGACTCGTCAAACAACTCCACGAGCTGGTTCGTCATGGCGCCCGCCAGTTCAGAGGGATCAGTAATCGTCACCGCGCGTCGGTAGTAGCGCGTGACGTCATGACCGATGCCGATCGCGATCAGCTCAACAGGCGAGCGCGTCTCGATCTCCTGGATGACCTGGCGAAGGTGCTGTTCAAGGTACGAGCCCGAGTTCACAGACAAGGTCGAATCGTCCACCGGCGCGCCGTCAGAGATCATCATCAGAATGCGCCGCTGCTCCGGCCGCCCCAGCAGCCGCCGGTACGCCCAAGCGAGGGCTTCCCCGTCGATATTTTCCTTGAGCAGACCCTCACGCATCATCAGCGCGAGGTTACGCTTTGAGCGGCGCCATGGAGCATCTGCCGACTTGTAGATGATGTGGCGCAGGTCATTGAGGCGACCGGGATTGGCGGGCTTGCCCGACGCAAGCCACTTCTCACGAGACTGTCCACCTTTCCAGGCCCGAGTGGTGAAGCCCAGGATCTCCACCTTCACGTTGCAGCGTTCGAGCGTGCGCGCCAGAATATCGGCGCAGGTCGCTGCAACCATGATTGGCCGTCCGCGCATCGACCCAGAGTTGTCAAGCAACAGGCTAACCACGGTATCGCGAAAATCGGTGTCGCGCTCATGCTTGAACGAGAGCGGCGCCGTCGGATCAATGATGATCCTGGTCAACCGCGCGACATCAAGAACGCCCTCTTCAAGATCGAAGTCCCAAGCGCGGTTCTGCTGCGCGAGCAACTTCCGCTGCAGCTTGTTCGCGAGCCGGCCGACGGCGCCTGACAGCGCAATGAGCTCCTTATCGAGGAATGCGCGCAGACGCTCGAGCTCTTCCGGCGTCGAGAGGTCCTCGGCGCCGATCTCCTCGTCGAATTCGCCCGTGAAGGCGCGATAGCCGAAGGCTGCCGGATTATCGAGCACGTTCGCTTTCGGGCGCCACGGCTCTTCGCTGTCCGCTGGGTCTTCGCCGTCGGCATCTTCCGCGTCGAGATCTTGAGCGTCGGCCATTTCTGTCGACTCTTCGAACTCGCCGTCTTCGCCCTGGGCCGTCTGCTCCTCCGAAGCCCTTTCCTGTCCTTCCGAGGCTTCGCCCGACTGGTCCTCGGAGTTGTCCTCGCCGCCGTCGGGGCTCTCCTCGTCCTGCTCCTCGTTCTCGTCATTTTCACCGTCAGACGGGCGATCATCGAGCACGTCGAGCTTGCGAAGCACATCGCGGACGACGTTGGCAAAGGCGATCTGGTCGTCAGCACAGCCGGGCAGCCGCGCGAGTTGCTCGCCGGCGCGCTCCTCGATCCATGGGCGCCAAACGTCGACGAGCGCCTTGGCAAGTTCGGGTGGCGCCTTGCCGGTCAGCCTCTCTCTGACAAGCAGTGACAGGGCTTCCTCGAGCGGAGCTTCGGCACGTTCCGTCACGGCGGCGAAGCGGCCGTGTGCGAACTGATCCTCGGTCTTGGCAGAAAGATTCTCGGCAACGCCATCCATGCGCACCGCGCCATAGGCTTCGATCCGTGCACGCTCGACGGCATCGAACACGCCACGGGCCTCGGCAGCGGCCGGCAGAAGTTTGCGGTGCAACGTTGCATCGTGGCACGCCGCGGTCAGTGCGAGGCTGTCCGCCCAGCCCCGCATCACCGCAATTTCCCGCTTCGAGGGCAAACGGGATGGCTCCGGCAACTGCACGGTCTTGCCGTCGGTCGCCGGCCGACCGGCAGCGTAGACGACCTGCAAGTCGTGGGCGCCCGCGAGCGCCCGAACCGCATTGCCGAGCGCTCGCTTCAAGGGCTCGACGGGAGCTTCTCTGCGGTTTGACTGCGTCTTGTTGCTGGTATTGGACTTGGCGCTCGACATCAGGGCTCAGCTCAGCGCCACGTTGGCCGCGCTTTCCGGTAATTCCTCACCGAAGCAGCGCTGATAGAATTCGGCGACGGTCGCGCGCTCGAGCTCGTCGCACTTGTTCAAGAACGTCAACCTGAACGCAAATCCGACGTCGCCGAAGATCTGGGCGTTCTCGGCCCACGTCATGACGGTTCGTGGGCTCATGACGGTCGAGATGTCGCCGTTCATGAATGCAGCTCGCGTCAGGTCGGCAACCCGCACCATGTTGTTGACCGTTTTCCTGCCCTTCTCGGTCTTCGCATAGGTCTTGGCCTTGGCGAGTACGATCCCGACCTCGTCGTCGTGCGGCAGGTAATTGAGCGTAACCACCAGCGACCAGCGGTCCATCTGGCCCTGGTTGATCTGCTGAGTGCCATGATAGAGGCCCGACGTATCGCCCAACCCGATCGTATTCGTTGTCGCGAACAGACGGAAATAGGGGTGGGGGCGAATGACTTTCGATTGGTCGAGCAGGGTCAGCTTGCCAGACACCTCGAGCACGCGTTGGATGACGAACATCACGTCGGGTCGACCGGCGTCGTATTCATCGAAAACGAGCGCCACGTTGTTCTGCAGAGCCCAGGGCAGGATGCCCTCTTTGAACTCCGTCACCTGCATCCCGTCTTTGACGACGATCGCATCCTTGCCAACGAGGTCGATGCGCGAGACGTGACTGTCAAGGTTGACGCGCACGCACGGCCAGTTGAGCCGGGCCGCGATCTGTTCGATGTGGGTCGACTTGCCCGTCCCATGGTAACCCTGAACCATCACCCGCCGGTTGTGCTTGAACCCTGCGAGAATGGCGAGAGCCACTTCACGGTTGAAGAGGTAGTCGGGATCGAGGTCCGGGACGTGGGCTGTAGGCTCGCTGAAGGCCGGAACCTCCATGTCGCTGTCGATCTTGAAGACCTCGCGGACGGCAACCGTCTTGTCGGGCTTCGTGATCACGTCTTGAAGTTCCGCCGTCGCTCCGCGCATGCTGTCAGCACCCGTTCGTGTTGTCATGAAGGTCTCGTGCCAACGGGAAGCGGGGCCGCGTCCCACGTGGCCGTCTCCCGTCGAGCCTGAAGGAAATTTCGAGCGGATGCTAGCTGACCAGCCCGACTTGCTTCAAATAGTTATAGGCCTGGATAATCTCACGCAACTTTTCCTCGGAGCCGCGATCGCCACCATTGGCATCCGGGTGATACTTCTTGGCGAGTTCCTTGAAACGGGTTTTGATCTCGTCCTTGGTCGCACTCTGCGGCAGTCCGAGTGTTTCGATGGCCTTGGCCTCCATCGGCTTTAGCCGCCGTGCCGGTTTCTTGGCGGCTGCGCGGGCCTGCTTTGCTCGCCACGCATGGAAGCCCTGCGCCGAGGCAGAGGCTCCGGGGACTGAGGGATCGCCGACCGTTGCCGACGCGGCGTGGGCGTTCCCAGCAACCTTCCAAGTCGGCCGGTGGCCATAGACGGCAGATTTCTGGAAGTCCTCGATATCGGCGTCGCTCATCCCGTCGAAGTAGTTGTAAGTGGCGTTGTACTGACGCACGTGGTCGGCGCAGAACATGTAAAACTCGCCATCGCGCCCGCGCCCCTTCGGCGCGCGGTGCAGGCCGGGGCGTTCACACCCTTTCCACTGGCAACGGCCGTGCACGCTCTCGGGCTCGCGGGGTTCAGCCTTGCCGCCGCGAATGCGCACCATATCGAAGTATTTCGGATCAAGTTTCATAGCCGGCGGAGTATGCTCATGGCGGTGTTCGGAGACAAGGCGCGGCGCGGGCATCAGAAGCGGCAATCATCAGTGCGTTGCCGCAATGCTGCGGGCGAGGCCCCTTCATGAGCTTGCCACCAGAGACCCGGGTGTGGTGAGAGCGTGCGCTGTCGCGGAGGTGCCCGACAAGTCGGACGTGTCAAAATGTCGAAGCCAATATCTACGGAGGTCCATCGTGACGATGAGCGCGCTGACAATGCAACAAAGACTGAGAGCAAAGCTTGAGGCTGCGCTCGCTCCCGTGCGCCTCGAAGTGATTAACGAGAGCGAACTCCACGCGGGCCACCGCAGCTCCCCGGGTACGGGCGAAAGCCATTTCCGCATCATCGTGGTCTCGCCCGCTTTCGATGGTGTCGGGAGGCTTGAGCGGCACCGGAAAATCAATCAGCTGGTGGCTGACGAGTTGCGCCAGCCCGGTGGCGTCCACGCGCTCGCTGTGCATGCCTACGCTCCGGGCGAGCCAGAACGCCACTGATGGGCCACGCGCGCTACGCCAGCTCCATCAGCTCGCCGCTGGCGACGATCGGGTTCGGGCATCCTGCAGGGGCTTAATCCGCAAGGCTGTGATTTTGTTGCGACTCTTTCTCAGAACCTCGAATCGGTAGCCATAGAATGTGAAGCTTTGGCCGGGTTCGGGGATCATCTGGGCTTCATGGATGACGAGCCCTGCAATCGTCGTTGCTTCTTCATCTGGAAGGTCCCAGTCCATCTCACGGTTGAGATCGCGGATCGCAACGCCGCCGTCGACGTTGACCGTACCGTCGCCGAGCGGGCGGATCGACGTGTCGCCAGGATCATGCTCGTCCGTGATCTGGCCGACGATCTCTTCGAGAATATCCTCGAGCGTGATCAACCCGCCCACCTCGCCGTATTCATCGACCACCAGGGCAAGTTGAGCTTTCTCGCGCAGGAAGGCGTTGAGCTGTTCCTTGACCGGGGTGGTGTCCGGGATGAACCAGGGCTTGGAGGCAATCGTCATGATGTCGATTTGGTCGGCCTTCCAGTTGGCACGGCCGAGAGCCGCCAGCAGGTCCTTGGTGTGGAGAACGCCAACGATATTGTCCGGCTCGTCGAGCCAGACGGGCAGCCGCGTGTGAGCGCCCTTGAGCACATCCTCAACGATCTTTTCGGGCGGGTCCGAGGCGTTGAGCGTTACCATGCGCGTACGGTGCACCATGATGTCGAAGACCTGGAGGTCTTCGAGATCCAGAATGCCGCCGAGCCGATGCGCATCGCTGCGCTCCACCGACCCCTCGCGCTTCGACAATTCGATCGTCCCGCGCAGTTCCTCCTTGGCTGCAAGGATATTCGCCTTGTCGTCGGCGTCTGAGGGCGTGAGCGTCAGGATGCGCCGCACCAACTCGTTGATCGCTGTCGTGATCGGGGACAGGACACCGACCAGAACCTGCATGATCGGCCCAACGGAGAGCGACATGCGCTCCGGGTATGCGATCGCGTACGTTTTGGGCAGCACCTCGCAGAATACGACGATCACGAGCGTCAGGACGATCGTCGCGTAGGCAACGCCAGCCTCGCCGAAGATCCCGATCAGGAGGCTGGTCGTGAGCGCCGAGGCGAGGATGTTGACGAGGTTGTTGCCGAGCAGGACCGTCCCGATGATCCGCTCGGGTTTAGCGATCAGGTTGGCGACTGTTGTGGCCCGAGCGTTACCTTCTTGCTGCATGGCAACGATTCGAGCTCGTGAAACGGCGGTGAGCGCAGTTTCGGAGCCAGAAAAAAAAGCCGATGCGCCGAGTAATACGATGACTGACGAAAGCGTCAGAATGAGTGAGAGGTCCATGTCCTGTGCCTGATTATGATCGAGCACCCACGTCCTGATGGGCGCCCAGCGGCGGGTGCGATCGACAGTGCGCCAGATGCTGGCCGCCGGTTGGACCGAGCTGCAGAGGCTGCAGCCTGAAATGGCCTATCATGCCCGTTGGTGCTTCACGCGAGCTGCGTTGCAAGGAAGGCTGCGATCTCATCACGCTCGTGGGCGCGGGTCACGTAGGCGGCACCGACACCCCTGGCCAGAATAAGCGTGATCTTGCCGTCGGTGACCTTCTTATCTTGCGCCATAAGCGCCATCAAGGTCGCAACGTCTGGTGCAGTCTCGCCCGCGATATCGCCAATCCGCGTCGGCAGGCCAAACGCCTTGAGGTGAGCTGCGACGCGGGCTGCGGTTTGTGGGGGGCAGGCGTCAACATGTTCCGAGAACGCGAAAGCAAGGCACATGCCGATGGCAACCGCTTCGCCATGCAGGAGCCGGCCGGAGTACCCAGCCCAGGCTTCGAGCGCATGGCCGAAGGTGTGGCCGAGGTTGAGGAGCGCCCGGTCGCCCGTCTCCGTTTCATCGCGGGCGACGATCTCGGCCTTCATTTCCACGCTGCGTGTGACCGCATGAACGAGGGCGGCCGTCTGGCGGGTGCGCAGCGAGTGGCGGTTCGCATCCAGCCAATCGAAGAACGACGCATCTCCCAGCAGGCCATACTTGGCGACCTCGGCATAGCCGGCTGCAAAATCCCGATCACCGAGCGTGGCGAGCAGATCGGTATCGGCGACAACCAGCCGCGGTTGGTGAAAGGCGCCGATCAGGTTCTTGCCTGCTGCGACATTGACAGCAGTTTTGCCGCCAACTGACGAATCGACCTGCGCAAGCAACGTCGTTGGGATTTGCACGTAATCGACGCCCCGCCGCACGATTGCTGCGACAAAGCCTGCCAGATCCCCGACAACGCCGCCGCCGAGCGCGATGATCACATCGCGGCGTTCGAGGCCGGAGGCCAGTGCAGCTTCTGCAACCCGTTTCAGTTCGTCGAACGACTTGCTGCGCTCCCCTGCCGGCACCGCAACCGTGCCGCGCAGCTTGACACCTGCGGTCTCCAGCAAGTTACGAACGCTAGCGCCGTGGTGAACGTCGACGGTCTCATCGGTAATGATCAGGGCCGCAGGTGCCAGACGGGCGATCGCTTCGCGGCTGATGGCACTGCGTATCAGCCCCGGTCCGATCAATACCTCGTAGGCCCTGTCGGCGAGAGCAACGCGCACGCGCCTCAAGTTGGCATTGATACGTGAACTGGCTTCGCCGCTTGAAGCATCCGCAGGTGCCGTGTCGCTGGTCATGATGTGTCGCCCCGTGCGGGTCCACCACCTGTGGGTGCGAGCCCAACCGTCGCGCTGGTCGCCTCCGCACTCTCCCAACGTAGCTCGGCTGGCTGGGACGCTTTCCGGTCTGGGCCGTCGCAATCGAGAAACCTGGATAGTGCCGCAAGCACGTCGGCGACCACCCGCTCATGACTGACATCTGCCGATGCAACTGTGAGATCGGCCTCGGCGTAGATCGGGTATCTCTGTTCCATCAGGCGTTGCATGACGGCGCGCGGGTCCTCGGTCTTGAGCAGCGGCCGATCCTCCCGCCGACGCACGCGGCGCATCAGCACCTCGATGTCAGCGTTGAGCCAGATCGAGATCCCGTGGGCGCGGATGGCGTCCCGGGTTGCTTGAGCCATGAACGCTCCGCCGCCCGTCGCAAGAACCTGTGGTGGCGACATCAGGAGCCGCTGCACCACTTTCTGTTCGCGATCCCGGAAGTGCGGCTCTCCGTGCATCTCGAAGATCTCTGGTATGGTCATGCCAGCAGCGGCTTCGATTTCCGCATCGGCATCGACGAACTTCAGACCGAGCACGGTGGCGAGCCGTTTGCCGATTGCCGATTTACCGCAGCCCATAAGCCCGACCATCACGATTGATCTATCGCCGAGACGCTCCCGCACGAGGCGGGTTTCGGTCACTGGCCGTCCCGAGCTTTCTGGTGTTGTGTCCTCGGCATGAGGCATTGATCGTGTGGCTCGCAGGTCAATATTGGTCAGCCATGACGGGTCACGGGTGCTGGGCACGGCGATTGGCACGCTGGTGGGTGCAATCCGGGCGCGACGCGCGTGCCACTGCTTCTGCGTTGAAGTCGCACACCAAAGTCGCAGCTGTCCAGTCAGCACCAGACCAAGTGTTTAGATTATGCGATCCAACGTCGATCAAATGTCTCTAGCAGCTTGATCCTCCGAGGGCCCTGGTCAATGGGCGGTCGATGGCGTGTCCGACCGGCGTATGCCCCCACCAACGATTGCCGCCTGCATAGCGAAGCGCGCCGATGCGGTGGCCGCGGTCGGTGCCGGGCAAGTGTCTGCGTGGGCGTGTCGAGATCGCGCAAGATGACGCGAATCGGTAAATGCATGAGAAGCTGAGGGCTGAGGACGCGCTTTTCAAAGTTCGTTTCGGCGCCTGGCAAGACTAACAAGCGAACTTCGGAAAGTGCGGTACGAGCGCTGCGCAACGGGCTTCAATGGCGCGTGCTCAAGTCACAGTGAGCCCACAGTTGCGGGGCAGTCATTTCGCTGACGCGTCCGGGCACGTTGAATGAGCCGGACGGAACGCGCAGGAGGCGGCCATCATGCCAGTGTTCGTCAGGTTTACACTTGTTGCCGCGATCCTCGCAGCGCTTGGATACATCGGCCTCTATGTCATGGCGGTCCACTTCGAGCCTGAGCAAAAAGAAGTGCGCAAATCCGTTCCGAGCATTCAGATCAAACGAGAGTGAGAACGCCGGTGCCCAAAAGAGCATCAGGTGGGGCCTTGGCGCGCAACGCCGCCGCGATCTTTGTCGGCGCTTTGCTCGGCAGCGTCGCCGTCGATCGCGACGTTTCAGCCGCGCGTGCAGACGATCGTTGGAACCCCTTTGCTGATCGAGCGTCGGAGCCCGGTCCTGCACGACGGGAGACGCCGGCCCGGTCACGCGGCGGCCCTGAGGCTCGAGACTCGAGCCCCGCCACAGCGCCCCCGGCTGATGGCTGGGCGCCGCGCGCCCGCGGCAATGGTTTGTCCGCGGACGGCCGGACAACCGAGGGGCCGAGCGAGCGCGCTGGCATTCCCGGATATGCGGGCGACGATACGCCTTTGGCCGCATCCGGTGTCGTACGTCGCGAACTTGCCCCTGTCATCGTCGAACCGCAGGACGATGCCAGCGCACGCCTCCCCGGAGGCAGCGGTCCGCAGCGCGCTGGTGCCGAAGCAGGGCCGCCGGATGGCGATGCCGGGCCGCTGGGTTCCGATGGTCGGCTGGCTGTGCCATTCGATCATTCCGGTGATCGCTCGGTAGCGAGCCCGTCAGGTCCGCAGCCCGTTCGAGCCACTCACGAGCGAGCCACTCTGGCGCCATTCTGGACCACGATCGACGACGCTTCGTTCCAGTCCCTGCTGTCCGAGGTGCCACCGACGCCGGCGTCCCCGACGTTGCGCAGCCTTTGGGCCGCGGTTCTCGCTGCCGACCGAATGAGCCCTGATGTCGGCGTTGCAAAGCAGGTTTGGCGGCTCGCAGCGCTCCATCAGTCTGGGTTTGCTCAACTGATCGCCGTCCCAGGCAGTCGTCCGTCGCGAACGCTCGATCCATCCGCCCTTGAGCCCGATCAGCTCATTGCGGTCAGCCGCTATTTCGTCACCGACCGCGCGGCCTGGACCGAGGTGTGCAAAACCCTTCGCGATCTGCTTGGCGAACAAGGGCGGTTGCCGCCCGGGCTTCAGGCCGAATCCCTCGTTCTCGGCGGGGTTTGCGCCGTGCGTGGTGGCTCCATCAGCGGCGCACCGATCGCAGCCAGCCTCGCACGTGAGGCTGGCTCACAGCGCGCCTCGACGCTTGCCCTGCTCGAACGGTTTGGTGACGGCGGCGGGGCAGCGCCAGTCGGCGCATCGAGCCTGCGGGGGCTCGATGATCTCGATCTCGTGTTGATCGAAGCGCTTGGCCACAGCGTCGAACCGGCCGCTGCCGCAACCGCACGACCGGCGGCGCTCGCTTTGCTTGCAACCGATCCGAGATACGAACCATCCATTCGGATCCCGGCTGCCGAGGCTGCGGCGCGGGCCAACATCATAACCGCGACCGATCTTGCCGAGGCCTACGACACGGCGCAAGCCATGCGCGCGGGCGACCCGAGAACGCCAGCGCTCGTGCGTGCTGATCTTTGGCGTACACTAACCGAGAACCGTGCATTGTTGCAGCGGGCCCGCAGCATTCGCGCGTTTCTGGATCTGGCGGCGAAGGATGGCCTCGCCGTTCCCGCAGCAGGGGCGCTCGCCCGTGCCGTCGCTGAGCTGCCTCGGGTCGCCGAGATCGGCTGGTTTGCCGAGACCGCGATCGAAGTTCTGGTTGCTGGGCAAAATCCGGCCAGCGCGCGTGCCTGGCTCGATGCGACCCGCGACTTCGCCGATGACCGCGGTGCGCGCCTCGACCACTGGCGGCTGCTCATCGACCTGTCGGACCTGGCCGTTCCGACAGCAGTACTCGCGCGGGATATCGCTCCCATCGACGACCTTGCCGGGCGGGGGCGGGTTCCGGCCGATGACCTGCAGCGGCTGGTGTCTGTCCTCGATGCCTTGGGCGTCCAGATCCCGATTCCGCTCTGGGATCGTGCCAACCAACGCCCGCAGCCGACAACGGGGTTCCTGCCGAAGACGGGCATGCTTCGGCTGTTGGCCGATGCCGCTGAGGCGCGTGACTTCGGGCCGCTCGCTTTGCTTGCAATGGCGAGCCTCGGCCCAGATGGGCCGAGCGGCGCAAACCTGCTCGCGCTGACCGACACGATTCGCGCATTCCGAAAGGCTGGCGGAGAGGCGCAAGCGCGCGGGCTGGCTTTCGAAGCGCTTTACCCGATCTGGCCGAGGATCGGGCAATGACCCATGTCCCATCGCAGCCAGCCCTTCATTCCTTGATGGCGGACTATCAGGCGCTGATCCAGCGGTGTCTGGAGGCAGCTGCCGCAGAGCGCGGTGCTGCCCCAAACACCATCGAAGCCTATCGGCGCGACCTCACCAGTGCAGCCCGCGCGTTTGCCAGCCAACGCTTGGCCCCAAGCGCTGTGACACGCGAAACGATCAAGGCCCTGCTGCGCGATCTCGAGGCCGAAGGTCTTGCCAACGCATCGCGTGCGCGCTTCCTGTCGGCACTCCGACAGCTCTTCAGGTTTCTGGTGGCCGAGGGCCATATTGCGCTTGATCCGACGGAAGGCGTTGCAGCACCGTCGAGCGGTCGCCGGCTACCGAAAGTCTTATCGGTCGCCGAGGTCGATCGCCTGATCGAGACGGCACATCGCCTCGCCGTCGAAGCGGAGGGACGTGAGCGTCTTGCAGCCTTGCGGACGGCGAGTTTGGTTGAGTTGCTCTATGCAACGGGCATGCGGGTCAGTGAACTCGTGTCGTTGCGCCGAGCCGTCCTGCGTGAGGGTGGGCGCATGCTCTTGATCAAAGGGAAGGGCGGTCGGGAACGCATCGTACCGCTGAATGGCGCCGCACGTCGGGCCCTCGAGGCCTATCTCGATTACTCCGATCGAGGCAGCGATGGAGAGGGCATCGGGGACCGAAGACTTGACCGGCAGAAGTGGGTCTTCCCGGCGAGGAGTACGACCGGCTACCTGACACGGCAGGCCTTCGCGCGCGAGCTCAAGGAACTCGCGACTGCAGCCGGTTTGGCTCCCGATCGCGTCAGCCCCCACGTTCTGCGCCACGCATTTGCGAGTCATCTGCTTGATCGCGGCGCGGACCTGAGGTCGGTCCAGCAATTGCTCGGACACGCTGACATCTCGACCACGGAAATCTATACCCACGTGCTTCAGGAGCGATTGAAGCTGCTTGTGGAGACCCATCATCCACTTGCACTGACGAAAGTGCAGGCACCGGAATGACCTGAGCGCAGGGCTGGTTTCATGCGGCTTTAGAGGCCCGATCGCTGCGCCTGAAGTTCTGCTCCCATAAACGACCTTGCGATCTCAACCTTGACAGGCGGGGCCCGACGACGATGGTGGCGCCCGCTCCCTTGCCTGACCCATGGCCGGCTCGGCTCGAATGGGCGGGGCCGGTCTACGGGAGTGTCTCCCAGGATGCGAGGACACCAGTGTCACGCCAGCCGATCAAGACCTATCTCGACTTCGAGAAGCCGATCGCCGAACTTGAAGCCAAGATCGCGGACCTGTCCGAGATCGGCAGTGCTGAGACTCCGGTGTCGATTCAGGATGAGCTCGAACGTTTGCGCCAGCGTGCCGAGGAGGCGCTGGCTGCGACCTATGCAAAGCTGACACCCTGGCAGAAGACCCAGGTCGCGCGTCATCCGGAGCGCCCTCATACGGTCGACTTCATTTCCGAGCTCATCGAGGATTTCACGGCGCTGGCCGGTGACCGCTATTACGCGGAAGATGCCGCAATCATCGGTGGACCCGGCCTGTTTCGTGGCCGGCGTGTGATGGTCCTCGGCAACGAGAAGGGCGCCGATACGGAATCGCGACTGCGGCATAATTTCGGGATGGCAAGACCCGAAGGCTACCGGAAAGCCGTTCGCTTGATGGAGATGGCTGAGCGGTTTTCGATGCCATTGATTTCGTTTGTGGATACGGCAGGTGCCTACCCGGGGGTCGGTGCCGAGGAGCGCGGCCAGGCTGAAGCGATCGCGCGCTCGACGGATCGGTGCCTCTCGCTGCGCGTGCCCATGATCACGGTGATCGTCGGCGAAGGTGGGTCGGGTGGCGCGGTTGCGATTGCGAGCGCAAACCGTGTCTTGATGCTCGAGCATGCCATCTACACGGTCGCCTCTCCCGAGGCTGCGGCCTCGATCCTATGGCGCGACAGTGCGCGGGCTGTTGACGCCGCGACCAATATGAAGATCACGGCTCAGGACCTGTTGAAGCTCAAGGTGATCGATCAGATCATTGCCGAGCCTCTGGGCGGAGCGCATCGAGACCGGCCAGCCACGATGGTCGCAGCTGCTGGTGCGATTGCTGCTGCGCTGGACGGGCTTGCAGCTTTGGCACCTGATGAACTCGTCGCACAGCGGCGCGCGCGCTTCATGACGATCGGCCGCAACCTCGCGTAAAGTTGATTGAGAACAGCCTTCGGAACCTTGGCTCTGTTCGCCGTAGCGCGAACGGTATTCCTACCGGGTAACGGCAAGATCGGCGCCGCTTTAGGTGCCATAAGCCCCGTGTTTGCGCTGGGGTGAGCAGCGGTGACGCCCACACGCCGCCGCCGTCTAGTGCGCGACGATAAGGGCTTTGCACGCTTGCGTCATGCCTCTTGTATGGCTACGGAATCGTCACAAATCACTGGCAATCTTGTTGCTCGCCACGATGTCTGTCGGGCGAGATTCGTCGGCTCGCGACAGGGTCGGCGAGGGGGGCTGCAAAGGTTAGCAATGGCGCGTTAACTACTGCGCGGCTGTTGCGCCGGAGGGGGACTTTCAGCGCATGGGTGAGGGAGCACTTCGCTCCGCATTTGGCTCAACGGGCTTTGCTTGGGTTGCCGGGCGAAGCGTGCGCACGCGTGCGATGCTCGTGTCGGCCGTCTTGGTCTGTGCCGTCGTGGCCGGCTGCGCGCGGCTCGAGATGCCTGCGCATCTCAAACCCCTGTCGCGTGACGCAATGATGCTTCTCGGCTCGAAGAAGATGACGGCGGAAGCGCCGATCTTCGTTCGGATCTTCAAGGCCGAATCGGAACTCGAGGTCTGGAAGCAGCGGCCTGACGGACGGTTCTATCATTTCAAGACCTATCCGATTTGTACCTGGTCGGGCGATCTCGGTCCGAAGTTTCGCCAAGGCGACAAACAGGCGCCGGAGGGCTTTTACTCGATAAACCGGCACCTGATGAATCCCAACTCCAGCTTCCATCTGGCGTTCAACCTTGGCTATCCGAACGCCTTCGATCGTGCGCACAATCGGACCGGGGATTTTCTGATGGTGCACGGTGAGTGCACGTCAGCGGGGTGTTACGCGATGACGAACCCGCTGATCGAAGAAATCTATGCGCTTGCCCGCGAGGCTTTCATTGGGGGGCAGACGGCATTCGAAGTGCACGCGTTCCCCTTCCGTATGACCGACGAGAATATGGAGATGCACCGCGAGCATCGCCACTACGAGTTCTGGACCACCTTGAAGCCGGCTTACGATCTCTTCGAGCTCAATCGCGTTCCGCCGCCCATCACCATCTGCGAAAAGCGCTACGTCGTGAACGCCGTTCCCGCGAACGGGGCCAAGGCCGATCCGGCTGGGCGTTGTCCGCGGCTTGAAACGGCTGAAGTCGAACCGTTCCTTGCCGCTGCTGGCGAGGATGAAGAGCGAATTGTCGTGCCGGGCGTCAAACGACGGCAGGTGCATCTACCGGTGTCGGACACGCTGACGGCTGCCATTACTGGCCAGACGGCTCCCCAGCCGGCTGCGGGCCTGACCCGCGTGCCATCCGGGGGGCCATTCAGCTGGCGCCAACGTCCGTCCTCAGGGCCTTCGCTGCGCACGCCCACCGAAATCTTTTCGGGGATGCAACGATGAACGGCCCGGCCGCGGGGTCTGCTGTAATTTTTCCACAGTGAACCGCGCGCGTGCGTGAATCCTGCTCACCGAACGCATCCCCCCTTTCGGCCTGCTGGCCAGCCGACTAAGTTCCCGCGCGAGCAGCACCCGTATCGCTGCGTCCGTCGACAGGTGGATCATGGCGCGCGTGCCGACATCACTCGCAGTTGTCTTGATCACGCTCGCTGCTGCGCTGCCGGTTCCGGCTCCCGAGGCGCGTGCGGTCGAAGTCGTCCTGCGGGATGTCGCACCGGATCGCATCGAGCGCCAGCGTGCATTCGCCGCCGGGACTCTGGAACTCGCCGACACGCCCGATCTGTCCCGTCTCGCGGTAAGGCTTGCCGACAAGGGGCTAACACTCGGATCCGCCGTGTTCCTGCGCATCTTCAAGGAAGAGTCGGAGCTCGAGGTCTGGATGCAGCGCGGCGACCGCTACATCCACTTCGCGACCTATCCTATCTGTTTCTGGTCAGGCGCCCTCGGGCCCAAGCTTTCCGAAGGTGACAAGCAAACGCCCGAGGGCGTCTACACGGTGACCCGCCGACAGCTTCACCGAAGCGGTCGCTGGCCGCGGTCCCTGAACATCGGCTTCCCGAATGGCTTCGACCGCCAGAACCAGAGGACCGGTTCCTATATTCTGGTTCACGGCGGCTGCTCATCGGTCGGCTGCTATGCGATGACGGACGCAGTCGTCAAAGAGGTGTTCCAGCTCACGTCCCGAGCGCTGACCGGTCGAACCCAGAGGACCATCCAGGTGCATGCGTTCCCGTTCCGCATGACCGACGCCAACATGGCTCGGCACCGGGACAGCCCATGGCGCGAATTCTGGTCCGATCTCAAGATTGCCCATGACATTTTCGAGCGAACGCACGTGCCACCGCAGGCTGGCGTCTGCCGCAAGCGCTATGTGTTTGCTGAAGCGTCGGCGCGACAGGCCCTCGACATGAGGCTGCGGTCCGTGCAGCCAGCCCGGCAAGACAGTCGCCCCCAACTCGCGAGGGCGTCGGCGAGTGCCGGCGACGCTTTGTCCTGCCCGCCGGCGCGCGGGCTCGAAGTCCACGTCGACGCCGAAACGAATTCGGACACCGACCGAGAAGCACGACACCAAGCCATCGATCCGGTCTTGTTCCGTTGAGGTGAAAGCTGGGGTCGTGCTGCACTCAGCATCTGGGTTCTTGCCATCAGTCCAGTCTGCCGCGACCGACAGTCGAGCAGTCATGTTCGGCGGGCCCTGCAGCGCTTTCCTTGCCAACAAAGCCGCATTATGTTCCCCGTCGAGATGCCGAGATGGGCGCGCCAACCGAAGCGCGCGCTTCTGGTTTTGCCGGTCTTTTCCGGCGAGCCCTTGGTAGCAACCTGCGCCCGAGGAGGGATTTGTGGACAAATTCACGACACTGACCGGTGTGGCGGCGCCGCTCCCCATGCGAAACGTCGACACCGACGCGATCATTCCGAAGCAATTTCTGAAAACGATCAAGCGCACAGGCCTTGGATCGGCTCTGTTCCATGAAATGCGTTTCGATGACCAGGGCAACGAGAACCCGGACTTCGTTCTCAATAAGCCAGCCTACCGGTCGGCCCAAATCATCGTAGCGGGCGACAACTTCGGCTGCGGTTCGAGCCGCGAACATGCTCCGTGGGCACTCAAGGATTTCGGCATCAGGTGCGTGATCTCGACCTCGTTTGCAGACATCTTCTATAATAATTGCTTCAAAAACGGCATTCTACCGATCAAACTTCCACAGAGCGAGATCGACAAGCTTATGGATGATGCGAGCCGCGGGTCCAATGCGGTCATCACCATTGATCTCGAGGCGCAGGAAATTCGCGGGCCCGATGGCGGCGTGATCAGCTTTGAGATCGACCCGTTCCGCAAGCATTGCCTGCTGAACGGACTTGATGACATCGGGCTTACGCTCCAGAGCGAAGCGTCGATTTCGTCCTTCGAAGCCGAGGCAGCCGAGAGGCGCCCCTGGGCGTGACAGGGCGCCGCAGCTCGTCTCCGTTTCACGTGGACGCTGCTCGTTCCGCCGATCAGAAGTCCCTGCACCATCTGCAACACCCGCCGCCCAGGGGCTTCTGATCGAGAAGCGGGTACGAGCCCTCGCAGGCGCCGCCGATCCAAGCCGGAAACGACCTAAGGCTTCTTCCTGTCCCCGGTGAGCGCTCGCAGGTATTTCGCGAGTCCGGCGCCATCGGTCGTGTCGCGATCAACGCGACGTGCGGGCCGATAGTCGCGCGTGGCCGCATAAGGTCGGTCGAGCAGGCTCGGCTCTGCGAGCTCTTGGCGCCCGTCTTCGGGCAGGGAGGACGAGGAGTTTTCTGCGGCCGCTTGAGCCGCTCCGCTCGGCGCGCTCTGGCGGCGCACGATCTGAACCGCGGCCTCCTCGGGCTTCACGGCGTAGTTTGGCCGCAGGCGTTGTCCGCTCTCCGGCTCGCGCACGCGAGACAAGCGCGCGCTGATGCGCTGACGAAGCGGCGTTTCAGTCGGGTACGCCGGCTCCGGCTCGTCGACGTCGCCTGCAGCACCTGCACGCATTTGCGAGCGTGGGCCAGTGCGATGGGTCGGCCGTCCTTCCGCGCCGTCAGGCCGGTTACGGCGCACGATCCGAACACTTGTACCTGTCTCGTCGTCGCCCGCCTCTTCGTTTCCCGCAGTCTCGTAACGGTCGTCATATTCACCAAGCCGGGCATCGCGAGGCCCGCTTGTCCAACGGTCGTCGCGGTGCCCAGCGGCCGTCGGGGCAGGGTCAAATCCGTGCGGCGCAGGAGCAGGGCGCAGAGTGGCTCCATCGGCGCCCAGACCAGCCGGCGCCTCCATGCCGGCGGCGCCAGAACCGGCCTCCGCGGGCATCTCGAAATCACGTCCGGCCACTTCACGGTATGCTTGGCGCAGACCAGCGACGCGCTCCGTCAAAGATGGCGCGGCCTCGCGCTGGTCCTCCCGAAGCGCCGGTGTCGGATCGATGAGGCGAGGCGTCCATGCTCGAGAGACGGGCCGCGGGACGATGGTGCGGTCCAAGCCGCTCTGCTGTTGCAGGGCGTGGACCGTGGGAATCTGCCGGGCCAGCAACGTCGCTTGCTCGACCCAGCCCATCAATCGCCGTGCTGTATCGGGTGGGAGAAGCGTCCGCAGGATCTGCGCTTCGCGCGCGCTCAATTGTGAGAGGTGCGAAAGCGTCATAATTGCACTCGCCATCAGCGCAAGCTTGCCATCTGCAGACAGCCCTTTGACGTGACTGAAATCAAAGGTCTGCGGTTGGGGCTCGCTTGCGGATGGTGGAGCGTCCGTGTTTTCGGCCTGCGCCTGCGCCTGCGCCTGCGCCTGCGCCGCCGGCGTTTCGGCGCCTGCCTCAGGAGCCCGCACCGTCGCGCCAAGTGCGTGCTCGAGGGGTGTCTCCAGATCATCCGGGCTGTTGACAGTCCCTGCCGCCTGGGCCCGGCGGACCAGTCCCACTGCAGCGTGCGGCTGCACGAAGCGCTCCGCAGGTCGCCGACGTCGCCTGCGAAGTTGAGCTTGCGACGTGGCGCGCTGGCCGGCGGGATGGGGCGGCGCCGTCTCGATTGCGGTCTTGCCCGGCGCCTGTGCCGGTTCCGACCCGGCTTGATCGAACATTGCGGACGCTGCGCTCGATGTCAGCTGAGGACGCTTGCTTGGCGCAGATGCGAGCCCGGAGCTTCGATGGTCGAGGGCTCCCGGCGCCGGCACGTGCTGGCCACGCGCAATAAGGTGAAAGGCCGATTGTTCAATCCAGTTCTCGCGCTCGATCCGGCGACCAAGCCCCAGGAGCCCCGCAATTCTGTTGATGTCGGCTCGGGTCCATGAGGCGATCTGGGCGAAGGCCTGGATCCCGATGCCATTCAGACGCTGTGCGAGGGTCGCATCAATGCCGCGGATCAAGGTAAGCGGATCGCTCGGCAGGACGTCGCGGGAATCACGCGCGTCGTCGCGCCAGAACGGTTCAATCGCCGCCAACGCGTCATTGGGAATGGGTGGTGGGGATGTTGGCACCGCGACTTCGGCGGCAGCGGTCCGGGGCACGACTTCGACGGAGGTCACGCGCGCCATGTCCCGATGCAGATCAGCGCGGGGCGGGCTGAGCTTTCGCGCCCCAAGCAGTCTGATGACCGGGCGTTCGCGGGAGATCACGGTTGCAGGCTCTTGACCCGGAACGACCCTGTGCTCGGCGTTCGGAGCGGCAGGAGCACCAGCTTCTCCCAAAGCGGGAGACGAGGACTGCGGTGCCGCGGGCGCGGCATCAATGGCGCCAGTCGCCGCCAGCGCAGTACCCCTGTTGAGCTCGCGGCTTGCAGTTGCTAGCTCTCGAACCGCTTCGATCGTCTCGCACAACTGGCGCCATGCGATGAAACGACGGTCGCCACCGAGCCGCTCGGTCGGCGACAACCGCTGCAAATAGCGGCCCCAATCGGGATGGTTGGCGAGATCGTCCCTGAGGCCGGCCTCGACCTCCTCGAGCAACCCGATCTCATGAAAATAGCGTGTCATCCTGAAGCCCCATCGCGCAAGGCCCAACAGCAATGCGCATCTCGTGCCAAGACACCGACACAACGGTGAATTATCAGGAATCTTGGGCAGGCCATTCCCGGCCTCATGTGGTGTGCCTTGAGCCGCTTCTGGTCAAGTCGATCGAGCGGGCTCGTGGCTCGGCGAAGATCGCCGCTGTTGCTGGTGGCGGACACAGGTAACCCCGATCTGCACTGCGTGCACGTTGCTGGCTGGATGCGGCAGATGATCTATGAAACGGTGTCGAACGGCCAATCGTGTTCGTGGGGGCCGGGTCGCAAGTTGCCCGGCAACACTCTACATGTGCCAATGATGGCATGTGCCGATGATGACATGTGCCGATGATGCGTTGAAGCCGAGCGAGGCTGGAAGCGACGACTGGACTCCATGGTCAAGCCAAACCGCAAAGAACGTCGTTGGAACAATCCGCTGCCGGACCCGGCGGGGGGTGAGCCTGATGTGCAGCCGCGTAGACCCGGGATCGCAGAACGCGCATCTGCTGGCGCCCACGAGGCTGAGATCGCGAACGACGCACGTCCTGACGGTGGCGTCGAACAGGCGCGAGACAAGCCAAATGTGAAGCAGGATCAGCAGCCCGTCGCCAGCGACCCGCTCTGGTATCGCACCCTTCCGCCGATTATTCAGCAGTCGGTTCTTCAGCAAGCCTACGAAACCACACGGCCCAAGACGCTGCTCGCAGCGCTTTACCGCACCTATGAGCATTCGGGCTTCACGATGGCCGGCGCGGTGGCGTTCTCGTTCGTGTTGGCGCTGTTCCCCTTCTGCATCTTCCTCGGTGCGATCGCCGGTGTGTTCGGTGGTCACGAACTGGCTGACCGCGCGGTCGCGAAACTGTTCGAGGTACTCCCGCCGCAGGTCGCTGGGGCGCTGGCACCTCAAGTCGATGCCGTGCTTGGCCGGACGCGCGTTGACTTGATCACGATCGGTGGCGCCGTGGCACTGTTCTTTGCGACCAATGGTATCGAAACGCTCCGCAACGCGCTCAACTTTGCCTACCGCGAGCAGGAGACCCGACCCTATCCGCTGTGCTTGCTGATCTCGGCCGGGTTCGTCATCTTCAACGCCGTTGGCTCGCTGCTGATCACGTGGCTGACGCTGGTCGTGCCCGTGCTCGCCGCTCAATTCGAGCCTGACTGGTTGAAGCCGATCCATACGGCAGGTTGGTGGGATGCTGTTGTGCGCTACGGCATCGCGGCGATGGTCATTGGCGCGCTTCTGCTCGTCGCCCATCTGTTCCTCGCGGCCGGACATCGCACCCTCGAAGACGTCTGGCCGGGCGTCGTCGTCTCGGTCGTGCTATGGCTCGGCGTGGCGACGCTCTACTCCTACTATCTGAGCTTTGCCGACTACAGCCGTTTCTATGCCGGTCTCAGTCAGATCATGATCGCGCTGATCTTCTTCCAGGTGACTGCGATCATCATCATCCTTGGGGCTGAGTTCAACCGCGGCCTGATGGAACTCAAGCGGTTCGGCTATATTCGCGAAAAGGACTGAGAGGACAGGGCGTTGGCGCGTGTGACGTTGATCGGCAATCTCAAACAATGGACGGGCGGAATCGCCGAGATCGAACTCGACGCTGCCAACGTGAAACAACTGTTTGCAGCGCTGCGCAGCCAATTCCCGGAGCTTGGGCCGCATCTCGACGAGGGCCTTGCCGTCGCCATCGACGGCCAGATCTACCAGGATGCGCTTCTTGAGCCGATCGCCCCCGAAAGTGAAGTTCACATCCTGCCGCAGATCGCGGGAGGCTGAGCCCGGTCCTTTGAGATTGCGAACCTGATCCGTTGCAACACGCCAACTACTCGAGGCGCGACGTGATCCCTTCTCCTTGCCGGTCCAGCCAGCGCGCGGTACTGACGCACGCAAAAAATTGCGGCCCCGGTCAGGGGCAACCCTGAAACGGCGGCTTTCGGAGCTCCCCATGACGGTCCAAGCGCGTGAACCCGAACACCTGCCCACGGCATACCGGCCCTGCGTTGGCATCTTGCTGTTCAACCGGTCTGGTGCGGTCTGGGTGGGGCGGCGCATCGACGCGCCGGGCGATGCCGAAGGGGCAGGGACGTGGTGGCAAATGCCCCAGGGCGGTATCGATGATGGCGAGGATCCGAGATCTGCGGCGCTGCGCGAGCTCGAAGAGGAGACAGGGGTTCGCTCCGCCGAGATCGTGGCGGAGACGAGCACGTGGCTGACATATGACCTGCCTGCGCATTTGATCGGGGTTGCTTGGGGCGGACGCTACCGCGGGCAGAAGCAGAAGTGGTTCGCTGCTCGCTTCCTTGGCGACGAGACCGAGATCGTGATCGACCCACCGCTGGGGTCAGCGCACAAGAAAGAATTCGACGCTTGGACGTGGATGCCGGTCGGCGAACTCGAGGCTCATGTTGTTCCGTTCAAACGAGCGGTCTACGGCGCGGCCATTACTGAACTTCGGCCGGTGATCGCGGCGTTCTAGTGTTCCGTCTCCGACACTGGATTTCCTTTGCAGCACTCGATTGACCAAGTGTCGGAGACACGAGGAGCACGAGCAACTTGATGATTTCATTATTTTTTGTCACTGCCGCTTGGCAGGCGAGACTGCAGGAGTCGGGGACCAAGCGTGAGTGAACGACAC
>JBHJOC010000083.1:0-6253 GCA_050330095.1 Hyphomicrobiaceae bacterium | reverse complement strand
TGGCCCATGACGTCAGAGCAGCGCTCGGCGACGGCCGGTCCACCTCGATAGCCGACGAACGTGCGACAATCGGGCCAACTTAATGTCGAGCAGGCGCAGTGTCCGCTGTCCGAGGTGCTCCGGTCAAGGGGCCGCACCCTCGGCGACCACGACCAAGCAAATATCCCGACTTCCGGAATCTCTGCATTGCGGTCGTCAGACAGGGCTATCGCAAGTATCGGCGGAATTCTGACCAAGGCTCGCTGGCGCGCGAGGAAGAGCCGACCGCGATGCCATTGGCGGTTCAAGCGCTCACCTGATCGACGATGGCTGGTTTGTCCAACAGTAGACGGGCCGCCCCGGCAAGACTGCCACCTGCCGCCACGGGTGGTCAAGAACCCTCGCCCTCGCGGTTATACAGTGGTTATTCGGATGATTTCGGCCGTCTCGACTAACGTCGTAACCCGTTGATTTTATTGGCGCGCCCGAAAGGATTCGAACCTCTGACCCCCAGATTCGTAGTCTGGTGCTCTATCCAGCTGAGCTACGGGCGCTTGGCGGGCGGGGCCCGCATGCGCGTCGGTTGACGCGGAGCCGGTCTCATAGTCCGACCACTCGATGAACGCAAGGGCATGTTTGCCGCCGCAGTTGGTCCGCTCGATCCCATGGGTCAGCCATCGTGCCCAACTCTTGAGGCCAGATCGACCCCTCGCCCCCTCCCCGACGTTCGCCCATGGAGCACTGCTCGCAGTGCAACCGAGCCATCCGTAGGGTTGTAACAGCAGGTCACGGCCCTCAGGTCAACCAGGGGACCTTTGAGTCCCCATCGCTGAAAAAAGGGAGAACGACAGTTGAAACTCAGTATCTTACTCGCGGCGCTCCTGCCGCTGCTCTGCGTCTCCGCCGCATCGGCCGCGGTCACGACGGTGCCGAAACATGCGCTGGCTGGCCAATCCACTGCCGGGGCTTTGGAACACGTCCAGCAGCGCAGAGCTGCGCCGAGGCGAGGCACGATCAACCGTCGTGGCGACAGGCGCCGCGTCGATCGCCGCCGCTTTGATCGCCGCCGCTACGTGCCAGGCCGTCGCTACGGGCGTGCGCCCGCAAACTGGCGGCGCTATTCGAGCCGGCCGCGGGATTGGCGCCGGCGTGGCTGCATCATCGTTGGTCCCATCTGGTTCTGCCCCTGAGCCCGTAGGACCGGCCTTGCGATCAGAAGTCGCTGAGCGCGCCTGCTGCGCGCGGGGCTGCGACTTCTGATCGGCATGACGCGTCGCTGGCGACGCGACGCCGTCTAACGCCCGAAAAGGCGCCCCACGAGACCGCTGCCCTTTTCGGGCTGGCGCGCATTTCCTGCTCCACGTTTCTTGTCATCGACCGTTGCAAACCGCATGGCCGACGTGAAGCGGGCGCCGATCCTGTGGCCTGAGCGCCAAGCGATCTCGCAGTCGACCTCCATGCGTTCCGACGGCATCACCAGGCAGAAGCGTGGGTTGACGTACTCGCCTGCCCGCGACACCGAGTGAAGTTCAACCGGGAGATGGATCAGGACGCCGGTCGACGAGATGTCGCGCACGGTGCATTCGACGGGGACATTGGTTTGCGGCTGAAGAATGTGAGCTTTCGCTTTGACAGGCCGTCGGCGGGCGAAACGCTGGTTGCTGTTTGCTTCCGTCTCGCCGGGATCGGGCGGCTGGGCCTTGTCGCTCACCGAAACCCCATCCGCGTCAGGGATGACCCGGCTCGCCACGCGCGCCATGCGATCTGAAAATCGTTGCTGCGCAAAATTGGCGGCGAGCGGCTTTTCGTCTCGAGCAGGGGTCCGCTCAGCGCCAAGGCCGTATTCGGCGGCGGCGCCAACACTTGGTGCTCCGCCGACACCATCTGCGGGCAGGCCAAGGCGTCGTCGTTCCAATTGCTCGCGGATTCGTTGCGCCTGCCGCTCTCGCAACGATGACCGAGACGTCCGCGATGAAAGAATGGACCCCATAACGCACTGCATCTCCACTCGGTCGGGCCGCACCTGCCACGACAGCATGTCTCTCGACGCGAAAGGGTGAACATCAAGGATGAATATTCCGTTGAGAGGGGCGAAGGAACACTGCTCAGGCCATCCCGGACCCGCACGCTCGGGGCAGTCCCGCGACAGGCTCATGCGACCTGATTGTCTCGCAGCAGGTCCATGGCGCAGTGCCGGCGTGCTCCGCTCCGGCGGTCAGACAGCTTGGCTCGCGACGTCGCACACGCGCGCCGAGCCGTCGGATAAGCGTCACGTGGGGAAATGAGGGGGCGGCAGGAGGACACACAAGGGTGACGCGATGGGCCTGACACGATAAGAGCGAGCAGCGCGAAATTCTGACGGGCGGTTGCGATGCCGAGCGGCGAGCCTTTTTCCGGTGCAGCGTCACGCAGTCCGTCGTGCGCCACGGGGCGGCTTCTGTGCGCTTTGAGCGTCGTGGCGTTCGTCTTCCAGGACCAACGAGGAAACTGATCGCCATGGCAGACCCCGTCTCAGCCCCGCGCGCCGAAGTTCCGATCGGCACGTTGAGGGTGTCCCAGCAGCGCCCGTTCGTCCTGTTCGCTGGGCCATGCCAGATGGAGAGCCGGTCGCATGCTCTGGAAATGGCCGGAGCGATCAAGGAGATTGCGGGTCGGCTGGGCATCGGTGTCGTCTATAAGTCATCGTTCGACAAAGCCAATCGGACGAGCCTGTCGGGCAAGCGCGGGATGGGCCTCAGCGCGTCGCTCGATGTGTTCGCCGAGATCCGAGATAGCCTCGCCTTGCCGGTCGTCACCGACGTCCACGAGGCGGCACAGTGTGAACCAGTCGCCAAGGTCGCCGATGTCCTGCAAATTCCCGCGTTCCTGTGCCGGCAGACGGACCTTCTGGTGGCGGCTGCGCAGACGGGGCGGGTAGTCAAAATCAAGAAGGGGCAGTTCCTTGCGCCCTGGGACATGACGAACGTCGTCGCCAAAGTGACGGCCAGCGGCAATCAAAACGTGCTCGTGACCGAGCGCGGGGCTTCGTTTGGGTATAATACGCTGGTCGTTGACATGCGCGCCTTGCCGATCATGGCCGCTACCGGCGCGCCCGTCGTGTTCGACGCCACGCACTCGGTTCAGCAGCCTGGCGGGATGGGAACATCGAGCGGCGGCGACCGACGCTTCGTGCCCGTACTCGCGCGCGCGGCCGTGGCCGTTGGCGTGGCTGGCCTGTTCATCGAGACGCACCAGGATCCGGACAAGGCGCCGTCGGATGGGCCCAACATGGTGCCGATGAAAGAACTCGAGGGCCTGCTGCGCGATCTGCAGGCGTTGGACCGCGTGGCGAAGAACATCGCGTCCGCCGGGGCAGCCTGAGATGCGGATCGCCGTCATCGGTGCCGGTATCGCGGGTCTTGGTGCTGCCTGGCATCTCTCGCAGACCGAAGATGTCGTCGTGTTCGAGGCAGACGCGCGCCTTGGCGGCCATGCAAACACTGTCGACGTGGCACCGGGTCCTGGCGAAGGACCCAAGCCGGTCGCCATTGATACGGGTTTCATCGTCTATAATACGGCGAACTATCCGAACCTGATTGCGCTGTTCGAGCACATTGGTGTCGAAACGGCCCCGACAAACATGTCGTTCGCCGTCTCGCTCGCGGGCGGCGGGTATGAATATTCCGGCAGTGGCGTGAGGGGCCTGTTCGGCCAGCCGAGCAACGCTCTCAGCCCGGCGCACTGGCAAATGACGCGCGACATTCTGCGCTTCTTCCGGGACGCAGAAGCCTTGGCCGCGCTGTCCGATCCGACGCGCGCGCGGACCGATGGCCCCTCGCTCGGAGACTGGCTTGCGCAACGGGCTTATTCGCCTGCATTCATCGAACGCCATATCGTGCCCATGGGGGCTGCGATCTGGTCGACGCCAGCGTCGGACATGCTCGCGTTCCCGGCGGCCGCGTTTGCGCGGTTCTTTTCGAACCACGGCCTGCTAAAGGTTCGCAACCGGCCGCAGTGGCGCACGGTCGAGGGCGGCAGCCGACGCTATGTCGCAAAGCTCACCGAAGCGATCAGCGGAGAACTTCGCACATCGGCGCCTGTGCGTTCCGTTCGGCGCGAGAACGGCCGCGTGCTCGTCACCTCGGATGGCCATGAGGACGAGGTGTTCGATGCCTGCGTGCTGGCTTGCCACGCCGATCAGGCGCTGGCGCTGATCACGGACGCTTGTGACGTCGAGCGATCGGTTCTGTCGCAATTTGCGTATGCTCCAAATACCGCTTATCTCCACCGAGATGCGAGCTTGATGCCGCGGCGCCGCCGTCTGTGGTCGTCCTGGAACTACATCGCTCCTGAGCGCGATGACCAACTGGTGGTCAGCTATTGGATGAACTGCCTGCAGCCCTTGCCAACGACAACAGACTGGTTCGTGACCCTCAATCCGCCGCGCGCCCCTGCCACCGAGCACACCGCCACCGTGGTCGCCTACCGCCATCCCGTTTTCGATGGTCGCGCCATGCGCGCCCAGGAGAAGCTCTGGGCACTGCAGGGGCGGCGCGCCACGTGGTTCTGCGGCAGCTATTTCGGCTTCGGCTTCCATGAGGATGCACTGCAGTCGGGCTTGGCTGCGGCTGAGAACGTGAGCGGCCGCGCCCGTCCCTGGACGTTGCCCGGCATGAACGATCGATTGCTGCTTGGTGGGCTCCAATGCCCGCTCGATCGACCATCGCTCCCGACTGCCGAGGTCGCAGTGCCGTGAGCGATAGGCTTGGATGGATTTACACAGGTGATGTCGTCCACGCGCGCGTCCGTCCGAAACGTCATCACCTGCGCTATAGCGTGTTCACGCTCGCGCTCGATCTCGACAAGCTCACAGAACTCAGCCGCAGCGTCCGCGGCCTCGCCTACAACAGGTTCGGCTTGCTCGCGATCCATGATCGCGATCACGGCACGGGCGAGGGCCCGATCGCCGATCACGTGCGCGGTTTGCTAGGTGAGGCAGGCCTCGCAGCGTTCGGCTCCCGCATCATCATGGTTTGCTATCCCCGCGTCGTTGGCTACGTCTTCAATCCGCTGACGGTCTTTTATGGCTACGACAGCAGCGGCCAGCTCGGAGCGCTGGCCTATGAGGTCAACAACACTTTTGGCGAGCGCAAGACCTACGTTGTCGCGTCAGGTCCGGCCACCGATGCTGGCATCTACCGCCAGTCCTGCGCGAAGGAGATGTCTGTTTCGCCCTTCACGCCCGGCTCAGGCCGCTACGGCTTTCACCTGACAGAGCCCGGCGCATACCTCACGATCGGCGTTCATTATCGCGATGAACATGGCCCAGTGCTCAGAACACACTTCTCTGGGCGACAAGTTCCGTTGACGTCCGAGACCATACGACGTCACGTATTGCGCTGGCCGCTGCTCACACAAAGAGTGATCGGAGCAATCCATTTCGAGGCGCTGAGACTATTCCTCAAGGGTGTCCCCTTGATCCGCAGGCATCGGTCTCCGGCTTTCTCGGCCGCCTATCGCAACCATCCGCCGACCGGAAGCAACAGCACGCATGCTTGATCAGAATATCGCCCACCCTCGTCCGGCTCGTGCCGCGCGCTTGGCTTGGTTCCGAGACGGATTGGTCCTCGCCTTGTGCGACAGAGTGTTGAGCAATCGCATCATCGGGAACATCGCGGTCACGCTGCCGTCGGGCCGCAGACGGGTTTTCGGATCACCTGGTGCCGCAGGCTCATATCATTCGAACGCCACAGTTGAGTTGCCTCAGGTGGCGTTCAATAGCTATTCAGCGCTTGCCGCTTGCGTCCGCCGCGGCACTCTTGGCTTCGCCGAAGCCTACATGTCCGAGCGCGTCGAGATCAACGATCTCGCCTCGGTGTTCAGGTTCTTCATCGATAATCGTCCTGCGTTGACCGAGCAAGGCCGCGGGATTTTCCAGACCCGCCGGGCCGACCGGCGCTACCATATCGGTCGCGACAACACGCGTGATGGCTCGAGACGCAACATCGCCGCACATTACGACCTCGGCAACCCGTTCTACGAACTCTGGCTCGATCCAGGCATGACCTACTCGAGCGCCCTGTTTCTCGAACCCGACGCGACGCTCGAAGCTGCACAGAATGCGAAATATGCCGCGGTTCTCGAGGCGCTCGACGTTGCCCGGCACAGCCATCTGCTCGAGATCGGCTGTGGTTGGGGCGGCTTTGTCGAACATGCTGTTGCAGCCGGCCATCGCGTCAATGCGGTCACGATTTCAAAGCAGCAGCTCGCCTACGCGCGCGCGCGCATCGCGCGG
>JBHJOC010000082.1:0-56742 GCA_050330095.1 Hyphomicrobiaceae bacterium | reverse complement strand
GTTGCGGGCCTGCAGCCAGCCCGGCGCTCCCGCGGGCTCGAGGGACTTGCGTTGTCGTCAGGGCCGTCGCAAACGTTGGTCCGATGGCACCAACGAACGTGGCACACGTCGCATGCAGTTGCCGCATGACTGTGCGGTACGAGGGAGATGCATGGAGTACTTTCTGCAGCAATTGATCAACGGGCTCACGCTCGGTTCGATCTACGGCCTGATCGCGATCGGCTACTCGATGGTCTACGGCATCATCGGGATGATCAACTTTGCCCACGGCGACATCTTCATGATTGGCGCGTTCATCTCGCTGATCTTCATCATCCTCCTCGCCGCAGCGGGTGCAGGCTCGGTTGCACTCCTGATGCTGATTTTGATCCTTGTGATGGTGCTCGCGCTCGCGCTCACGTCCGTGTGGGGCTTCGTCGTCGAACGCGTCGCCTATCGCCCGCTGCGTGGGTCGTTCCGGCTTGCCCCGCTGATTTCGGCAATCGGCATGTCGCTGCTGCTGCAGAACCTGGTGCAGATTATTCAGGGTGCGCGTGTCAAGCCACTGCAGCCGCTGGTGCCTGGCGGCTACACGATTGCCGAGAGCAGTGCCGGCTTCACCGTGCAACTCTCCAACATGCAGATCCTGATCGTCATTACTACGATTACGCTTATGGCGGTCTTTACCTACGTCATCACGCGGACGTCGCTTGGGCGAGCCCAGCGGGCCTGTGAACAGGACCGCACCATGGCAGCGCTCACGGGCGTCAACGTCGACCTGACGATCTCGCTGACGTTCGTGATCGGCGCCGCCCTCGCCTCCGTCGCCGGCATGATGTTCCTGCTCTATTACGGCGTCATCGACTTCTACATCGGCTTTCTCGCCGGCATCAAAGCGTTTACCGCCGCCGTGCTGGGCGGTATCGGTTCGCTTCCGGGAGCCATGCTCGGCGGCCTGATCATTGGCCTCATCGAAGTGTTCTGGTCAGCCTATTTCTCGGTGGAATACAAGGACGTCGCAGCATTCTCAATTCTCGCGATCGTGCTGATCTTCATGCCGTCAGGTCTGCTTGGCAAGCCTGAGATCGAGAAGGTCTGACACGATGGTCGACATGGCAAGCCGCGAAAAGCCCGCAGCAAGCGCGACCCCGTTGCGCGCCTTCGATTTCGCCCGCCTCTTGAGATCGGCAGCCACGACAGCGTTCGTCGTGCTGCTGTTATCTATTCCCCTGGTCGCCTATCGCACGGTCGATGCGCCCGGCGGCCTCATCCTGCAAACCCGATGGGAAATGGTGCTCACGCTGGTCGGCGCAGCCTTCATCGGGCAGATCATCTGGTCGCTTCTCCGATCAGACCAACTGCCATCGATCGGCCCGAGCTTGAGACCGGTCGGCGTGGCGATGGACGCCGTTGGGCCCTATCTCGGCGTGGCTCTCGTAGGATTCGCCGTCGTCCTCCCGTTCATGCCCTTCGCTGATCGGTATATTATGGACCTGGCGATCCTGGCGCTGACCTATGTGATGCTCGCCTGGGGCCTCAACATCGTCGTCGGACTCGCGGGTCTGCTTGATCTCGGCTACGTCGCATTCTACGCCGTCGGCGCCTACTCCTACGCCCTTCTGGCACAGCATTTTGGGTTTTCGTTTTGGCTCTGCCTGCCGCTTGCGGGCATCCTGGCTGCGTTCTGGGGTATTCTCCTGGGCTTCCCGGTCTTGCGATTGCGAGGCGACTACCTGGCGATTGTGACGCTGGCGTTCGGCGAGATCATTCGCGTCGTGCTGCTAAACTGGACCGAGTTTACAGGTGGGCCGAACGGGCTATCCTCGATCCCGCGACCGGATTTCTTCGGTCTCCAGTTCAGCCGAACCGGTGAGAACACGTTTCACGGCTTTTTCGGGCTCGAATTCTCGACGCTGCACAGGATCATCTTCCTCTACTATCTGATCCTGATCCTGGCTCTCATCACCAACTTCGTGACGATCAGATTGCGCAGGCTCCCTATTGGTCGAGCCTGGGAAGCCCTTCGAGAAGACGAGATCGCCTGCAAGTCGCTTGGCATCAACATTGTCAAGACAAAGCTCACCGCATTCGCAATCGGGGCCATGTTCGGCGGATTTGCGGGGTCGTTCTTCGCGACGCGGCAAGGATTCATCTCTCCGGAAAGCTTCACCTTCATCGAGTCTGCGATCATCCTAGCGATTGTGGTGCTCGGTGGCATGGGCTCTCAGATCGGTGTCGCAATCGCGGCTGTTCTGCTGATCGGCGGCCTTGAGTGGCTGCGCGACCTCGACTTCCTCAAGCAGGTATTCGGATCCGACTTCGACCCGAAACAGTGGCGCATGGTGTTCTTTGGAATGCTGATGGTGCTTGTGATGGTCTGGAAACCGAGGGGGCTCGTGGGAAGTCGGAAACCCACGGTCGCCCTGAAGAGTCGCAAGGCCATCGGCTCCGATCTGGTCAAGGAAGGGCACGGCTGATGCGCGCAGTCACCGACCCTGTCCTCGAGGTCCAACACCTGACGATGCGCTTCGGTGGGCTCATTGCGGTCGACGATGTCTCGTTCGCAGCCGAGCGCGGCGACATCACCGCGATCATCGGACCGAATGGCGCCGGCAAGACGACCGTGTTCAACTGCCTGACCGGCTTCTACAAACCGAGCGTCGGGATGATCCGGATGCGGCGGCGCAATGGTCAGACTTACCTGCTCGAGCGGCTTCTCGACAGCGACATCAACAAGGAAGCGGGAGTGGCCCGCACGTTCCAGAACATCAGGCTGTTCTCGGGCATGACCCTGCTCGAAAACCTGATGGTCGCGCAGCACCAAGTGCTGATGCAGGCCTCTGGTTTCACGGTCGGGGGGATCGTTGGCCTGCCGAGCTTCCGGCGCGCGGAAGCCGCCGCTATTGAAAAAGCACGGTTCTGGCTGGAAAAAGTCGGCCTCATCGACCGGGCCGATGATGCCGCCGGCGACCTGCCCTACGGTGACCAGCGCCGGCTCGAGATTGCGCGGGCGATGTGCACCGATCCCGAATTGCTCTGCCTCGACGAGCCAGCAGCCGGCCTCAACCCGCGGGAAAGCGCCGAGCTCAATCAGCTGCTGCTGTCGATCCGCAAGGAAAACGACGTGTCGATCCTGCTGATCGAACACGACATGGGCGTCGTGATGGGGGTCTCCGACCACATCATCGTACTGGACTACGGCGCGCTGATTGCAGATGGCACGCCTGATGAGGTGCGCGCAGACCCCAAGGTCATCGCAGCCTACCTCGGCGTCGATGATGACGAAGTGGCAGCCGTCGAGGAGGAGATCTCCGCATGACGGGCAACATTCTCGAAATCCGCGGCCTTGAGACGTTCTATGGCAAGATCCAGGCCCTCCGCGGGATCGACCTTGATGTCGCGAAAGGCGAGATTGCAACGATCATCGGCGCGAATGGTGCTGGCAAAACGACATTGATGATGACTGTCTGTGGCAATCCGCGCGCACAAAACGGCTCGATCCGGTTCGAGGGGATCGAGATCAGCAAGCTGCCAACCCATACGATCATGCATATGGGTCTCGCCCAATCGCCTGAGGGTCGGCGCATCTTTCCGCGCATGACCGTATTCGAGAACCTGCAGATGGGGTCGATCCTGAACCCCAACGCGGCCGAAACGTTCGATTCCGATGTGCGTCGGGCCTACGACCTCTTCCCGATCCTAAAGAAGCGCGAAAGCCAGCGCGCCGGAACGATGTCGGGCGGCGAACAGCAGATGCTTGCGATAGCGCGTGCGCTGATGGGCCGGCCACGGCTGCTGCTGCTCGATGAGCCGTCACTCGGGCTCGCACCGCTGATTGTGAAGCAGATCTTCGCGGTCATCAAAGAACTCAACGCACAAGAAGGACTGACGGTGTTCCTTGTCGAGCAGAACGCCTACCACGCGCTCAAACTTGCACACCGCGGGTACGTGATGGTGAACGGCCGGATCACCATGTCGGGCACTGGCGAGGAACTGCTGCACCGGCCGGAAATCCGCGCGGCTTACCTCGAAGGAGGGGCGCACTGATGGGGGTTCTGTATGGCAATTCTCTCGCCGCGTTCATCATGATCACCGTTGTGCTCGGCGGAGGCGCGGCTTGGCTCACGGGACGGGCGATTGCAAACACATGGGGCAGCCTCGCCGTTGCAGTCCTTTATATGATCCCGCTTGCTGCGGCAGCGAGGTTCCTGCACTTCGCACTCGCCAAAGGCGACCTCTTGTCGCTACACTACTACTTGGTCGACCTCGCCGTGCTGACAGGGCTTGCCGCGCTTTCGTTCGCGGTCAATCGGGCGAGCCTGATGGCGCGTCAGTACCCGTGGCTGTACCGCCGGGCAGGACTTTTCGGGCTGATAGAGATCGATCGGCCGACCGGTGAGACACGACCCGAGCACTGAAGCAGCGACGAGGTGACACGCCGGCGGACGGTTCATTGCCCTAAGGTCGTTCTGCGAGCGCGCTGATCGCGCAGCGCTGGAGCAATGCCGGTTTTTTTCGTTCGCTGGCGGACATTGGCGAACTTCTGCCCACTTTGACCGATTGCTGGACGTTCCCTGGCGGGACTCATCGTGCTAGGAAGGTGGCGCTCCGAAGGGTTGGCCCGATGTGGGTCTATCTTGTTGAACTTGGGAGGAGTTTGCGAATGAAGAAACTCGTATTGTCTGCGGCGCTGGCAACAGCGTTTGCCGGCTCGGCCGTAGCTCAGGAAATCTCGATCGCGACGATCGGACCGATGACCGGGCAATACGCCTCGTTCGGTGCGCAGATGAAGGCTGGTGCCGAGCAGGCCGTGGCCGACATCAACGCAGCCGGCGGCGTAAATGGACAGATGTTGAAGCTGATCGTCGAAGACGACGCCTGCGATCCGAAGCAGGCGGTTGCCGCGGCAGGTAAGCTCGCCAGCGCCGGTGTGGCGCTCGTGGCTGGCCACTTCTGCTCCGGCTCGTCGATCCCGTCCTCGAAGGTCTACGCCGAAGAAGGCATCGTCCAAATCTCTCCGGCCTCGACGAACCCAAAACTCACTGACGAACGCGCAGGCCCCAACGTGTTCCGCGTCTGTGGACGCGACGACCAGCAGGGTCAGGTCGCTGGCGAGTTCATCGCCAAAGAGTTCGCCGGCAAGAAGGTCGCGATCCTTCATGACAAGACGGCCTATGGCCAGGGTCTTGCCGACGAGACCAAGAAGTACATGAACGCTGCAGGTCTGCAGGAAGCCATGTACGAAGCCTATTCGGCTGGCGAGAAGGACTACTCGGCGCTTGTTTCGAAGATGAAGCAGGAAGGCATCGATGTCGTCTATGTCGGCGGCTATCATACCGAAGCAGGCCTTATCCTGCGCCAGATGCGGGACCAGGGCATGACCGCCCAGCTGATCTCCGGCGACGCACTGGTGACGCAGGAGTACTGGGCCGTGACGGGTGATGCCGGCGAAGGCACGCTCATGACGTTCTCGCCGGACCCACGGAAGAACGCAGCTGCAGCCGACATCGTGAAGACGTTCCGCGACAAGGGCATCGAGCCGGAAGGCTACGTCCTTTACACCTATGCAGCGATCCAGGCTTGGGCTCAGGCTGCCAAGGCCGCCGGAAGCATCGAATCGGACAAGGTGATCAACGCGTTGAACACGAATGAGTTCAACACGGTGCTCGGCTCGTTCAAGTTCGACGCCAAGGGCGACCCGAACCTGCCCCCGTACAAGTTCTACCGCTGGTCGGCTGGCAACTACGAGCAGATCAACTGATCGTAACTTGAGCTGACTCCAACGCCCTGGCACCAACGACATCCGCGGAGAAGTCCGCGGATGTTTTCGTTCGAGTGGGCGGCCGCCGGTGGAACTGATCTGTGCCACGCTGCGCTGCAGCCACGGCCGCAAGCACCAGATGAGGTCGACCCCATGGAGAGGAATCGCATGCAGAACACTACATTGGGCTCGAGAACGCTGCTCATCACAGGTTTCGCAGCGGCCGCTGTCGCAGCTGGTGTCTGGTCAAGTGCGGCCTCCCAACACGCCGGCCACCATGGCCATGCAGGCCACAGCATCAGCTCAGACGCGGATTCAGCGCCCTCGACGAAGAAATTCCGCGAGGCGAACGATGCCATGCACTCTGAAATGAACATCGCTTTCACGGGCAATGCCGATATCGACTTCGTGAAGGGCATGATCCCGCACCACGAGGGTGCGGTGCGCATGGCCGAGATCGTCCTCGAGCATGGTGGCGATGAAGAGGTCCGCAAACTCGCGCAGGAGATCATCGACGCGCAGAACAAGGAGATCGCCTGGATGCGGGATTGGCTGGCCAAGCGCGGCCAATAGATCCGTTCCGCCTTGCGGAGGCGGAACCATCGGTTGATGTCGCTTGAGTGCCACACCGAGCTCAGGTCGGCTCTCTCCAGGGACGGCACACAGGCGCCCTGCCGCCGGCGGCGCGGCCGCGCCGCCGGGTGGCGTTAGTCTGAAGTCCCTCATCAGCCAGCGGCGATCCAGGGATCGTCACTCGCGATCGCGGTAGACGATGTCGCGTGCATTCGGCCAGACGATCTGATAGCCGAACGTGATTTCACGCTTCTCGCCCGCCCTGAGCGAACCATCCCAGGCGACGACACCGCGCTTGTCGTCAATGTCTCGGCGTGAGGGTTGCGTGCCGCGAACCTCGGTGACCTTGATCGCCTCATTCAAGGAGATCGGGAGCCGATCGAGAACTTCGTACCGGATCGGCGTCTCTCTCAGGTTCGTGAGCACGATCTTGAAGGTCCGCTGATCGGTTTTCGAGGCCGTGATGATCCCAGTCGCCCCGCGCGTCTCGTCGCCAACAGAGAACTCGACTGTTACCGCGTCGTCTTGACCAAACCCGATCTGATAGCCCTGTCCCGCTGCGAGCTGTGGCCAGCGCTGGCGTCCGACGTACGTGCCCTCTCTGAACACATGCGCTTCACCAGCAAGAAGCGGAGCTCCAGCGGGCAGCGTCACGTCGGCGTAAGCGTAGGCTCTCGCATCGAGACGGGGTGACGTGCGGATGAAGAGATCAGCGTCGATTGCATCGGTGCCGATGAGAACCGACTTCACAACCCCATCGTTGGTGACGCTCGTGCGATCGCGGATCGCGAATGTCACTTGAAACGAGCCAACATCGGCTTCGGCGGTCTGCTCGCTTGCGGCAATCTTGGCCGGCGCCATCATTGCCGATCGAGTCCGGGCCGCCGCGAGCGGTACGGCGTCAGCCACGGGTGCTGGCATCATCTCCGCCGTTGGGGCGCGCCCAACTGCCGTTGGCGCAACGGGCGGATCGGGTCTGAAGTCAACCGTCAGGCTCGCAACATCCGGTGCGGTCAAACGGCCGCTCGGGCGGGCTGTCGAAAGCTTGAGCGCAACGTCGGTCCAGCTTTCTCCTGTTGATTGCTGGACTGCGGCGCGGCGCGCAATCGTCACCTCGGATTTTGCGTCGGCACCGCTCGAGGTGGCAAGTCGCACATCGTAGATCGGCCGCCAGGACGCATTCCGCACCTGATAGCGCAGCGTCAGCGTCGCCTCGACGTCCGTTTCAGCGGCGAGCCGCGCTGAGCCACGCGTGATCATGCGCGGCACGGGTGCAAGCCGCTCGAGTTCGGTTTCCAGATCGCGCTTCTGTTCTTCGAGATCATCGCGCTGGATTCCAAGGTCGAACAAGGCGCCCTGAACACCCGACATATTGCTTGCAATAATGCCCAGCACGGCGGCCCACTGTTCTGGGCCAGCCCCGCCCACGGCGGCCGGAGGCAGCGGCCCGGCGGACGGAAGCCTCGCGAGATTCGCAAGATAGTCCCGTTCGGTCTCTTTTGCCTGGATCTCGAACCCGACCCGCTGGATCGCACGGTCGGCAGCCCTGATCGCGTCTTCGAGACGCTTGCGCTCGGCATCAAGGGCGTCAGTTTCCCCGCTCGTCAACTCGAGCTGTCGCACGTCGATCGGCCCGAGTTCGATTGCACCCGTGGCGCTGCCTTCAAGGCGCAGCGACGTCGTGATGACATCGACGGGCAGATCATCGAAATCGACGGTGTGATCACCGGCGGGGATGGTGAGTTGCACCTCGCGGGTCACTTCTGCACCGCTTGGAAACACCGTGACCGCAACAACTTTCGATTGGGCTGTGATCGTGTCGGCAAAGGCCGGTGCAGCTGGCGCTGCGACCGCTAGAGCTGCAGCTATTGTCAGTCCTGCCGCGGTGGACGTCGATGTCGGTCGCAAGGGCGCTCTCCCTGGTCATAAGCTCCTCGCCACCCTATCGAAATGCGATCGTGATCATTCGATGGCAGAACCCGGATCAAGGCGGAAAACTCCGGCAACTGAGCGCAACAGGCACCGGAGTCTGTACGGCGAGGCGGGCATGTCGCCTCGCTCACGTCCGGTCCCGTTTCAGAACGCCAGCCGGTTAGCACCACGCACCAGTGGCAGCTTGCCGATGTCTGAAAGAACACGGTCGTCGATCGCCTGATCAATCGCAACAAGCAGGATCGCATTCCCGCCCTCGCGGTCACGCCCAAGATTGAGACGCGCGATATTGACGCCGTTCTCGCCCATCAATGCCCCGAACCGGCCGATGAATCCCGGCTTATCCTCGTTCGTGACGTACAGCATGTGGCGTGTGAACTCGGCCTCCATGTCGATACCCTTGACCTGGATGATGCGTGGCTTGCCATCTGAGAAGACTGTGCCCGCCACCGAGCGCTCGATCGATGGCGTGCGCACGGTGAGCCGCATATAGGTCTGATAGGCACCGGCCTCGTCGCCAAGCGTGACCTCTTCGATGTCGAGCCCGCGATCGCGAGCAAAAGATGGCGCCGAGATCATGTTGACGGCATCGGACACGACGGGTCGAAGCACGCCAGCGATTGCCGCTGCCGTGAGTGCCTTGGTATTCATGTCGGCGACGTCACCGGCATATTCGAGCCGCACGGCCGTGATCGTATCCGCCGTCAGCTGGCCGGCGAACAATCCAAGATTTTCGGCGAGTTTCACGAACGGCTTCAGTCGTGGGGCTTCTTCGGCAGAAATGTTGGGAAAGTTGATCGCGTTCGTGATCGCACCCTTCAAGAGGAAGGCCGACATCTGCTCCGCGATCTGCAAGGCAACGTTTTCCTGAGCTTCATCGGTCGATGCGCCGAGATGCGGTGTGCAAACGACGTTCGGCAGGCCGAACAGCACGTTCGAGGTTGCCGGTTCAACGGCGAACACATCGATCGCAGCGCCAGCGACATGACCGGCGACGATCGCGTCGGCGAGCGCTTGTTCGTCGATCAGCCCGCCACGGGCACAGTTGATGATGCGGACGCCCCGCTTGGTCCTGGCGAGAGCCGCAGCGCTGAGGATGTTGCGGGTCTGCTCGATCAACGGCGTATGAAGCGTGATGAAGTCCGACCGCGCCAGAAGTTCAGCAAGTTCGACCTTTTCGACGCCAAGCTCCAGCGCGCGCTCAGGGGTCAGAAATGGGTCGTAACCGATGACGCGCATCCTGAGCCCGACACCACGAGTCGCAACAATTGATCCGATGTTGCCACATCCAATGATGCCGAGTGTCTTGCCTGTGAGCTCGACGCCCATGAAGCGCGCCTTCTCCCACTTTCCAGCCTGCGTCGAGGTATCGGCAGCCGGGATCTGGCGTGCGAGCGCGAACATCAGGGCAATCGCGTGCTCGGCTGTGGTCACTGAATTCCCGTGAGGGGTATTCATGACGACGATGCCACGCGCCGTCGCGGATTTGACGTCGACGTTGTCGACACCGATGCCAGCGCGCCCAATGACCTTCAAGCGCGGCGCACTGGCGAGCAGCTTCTCGGTGACCTTTGTCGCTGAACGCACGGCAAGCCCGTCGAACTCGGGGATCATGGCGTGCAGCCGATCCTTGTCTTTGCCGAGATCTGGCTCGAACACGACGTCGAGACCCTCGCGGCGAAAGATGTCGACCGCAGTTTCAGAAAGCGCATCAGAGACGAGGACGCGCGGTTGTGTCGGATTGCTCATGGGAACACTCATGTCGTGGAAGGGCGCGCGGCAAGCCTGTCGCGATGTCGGCGGTACACCCGGCCAAGTGATTTGGAACGTGGAGGTCCCTGGCCCGTAACAACGGGCGCAGGAACCTGGCTGCGATCAGGCCCCAATCAGGCCGCGGCGGCGAATTCTGCAACAGCCGTCTCGAACGCCCAATCAAGCCAGGGCGTGAGCGCCTCGACATCCCGTGTCTCGACCGTGGCGCCGCACCAGATGCGAAGGCCCGGGGGCGCGTCCCGATAGGCGGCGATATCGTGGGCGACGCCCTCGGCATCGAGCAGCGCCGCCATCTTCTTCGCGAAAGCCTCTTGGGCCTCGCGTGGGCGCGCGGCGATTGATGGTGCGACGATCTTCAAGCACACGGACGTATTCGACCACGTCGCGCGATCGACGGCGAGGTTGGCAACCCATGGTGTGCGCTCGATCCAATCGAACAGCACCTGAGCGTTGGCGTCGGCGCGCGCCATCAGCGCAGGCCCGCCGCCGATGCGCTGGCCCCACTCGAGGGCGTCAATGTAGTCCTCCGTGGCGAGCAGTGACGGTGTGTTGATCGTCTCACCCTTGAAGATGCCTTCAATCAGCTTGCCGCGCGCCGTGAGCCTGAAGATCTTCGGGAGTGGCCAGCCCGGGGTGTAGGTCTCGAGCCGCTCGACGGCCCTGGGGGACAGGATCAGCATGCCGAAGCCGCCCTCGCCGCCCATCACCTTCTGCCACGAGAACGTGCAGACATCGACCTTGGCCCAGTCGATTGGCTGAGCAAAAGCTGCGGAGGTCGCGTCTGCGAACGTCAAGCCTGCGCGGTCTGCCGGGATCCAGTCATAGTTCGGGACACGAACCCCCGACGTTGTCCCGTTCGAGGTGAACAGCACGTCGCGGTCGAAATCCACTGCCGCGAGGTCTGGCAGCTCCCCGTACGGCGCTTCTATGACCCGGCAATCTGCGAGCTTCAGCTGCTTGACGGCGTCCGTCACCCAGCCGGCGCCGAAGCTCTCCCATGCGAGCGCGTCGACGCCCCTCGCACCGAGCATCGTCCACATGGCCATCTCATAGGCGCCTGTGTCCGAGGCCGGCACGATGCCGCAGCGATAGTCCGCCGGAAGTTCGAGCAGCGCGCTCGTGAGATCGATGGCGCGGGCCAGTCGCGCCTTGCCCTCCTTGGCGCGGTGCGAACGTCCAACGACAGCCCCCCTCAAGGTCTCGGGCGACCAGCCCGGGCGCTTGGCACAAGGGCCGGATGAAAAATGCGGATTTGCCGGACGCACGTCCGGTCTTGAGGTTCTCAGCATCACCCTATCCTTCCAGATAGAAGCCTCGCGTTGGGGCGAGGTGTCCCGCCGCCTCTCTAGCGCGCCGTGCCGGTCAGACACAAGTGCGCGCGATGGCGGCTTGGAGCCTGCTGCAACCACGCTCAGCGACCGCTGGCCGCCGCGCCTCGCAGATCACAATAACGAGAAGAGCCAGGGCATGCGTATCCTACGAAACCGTCATGTTGAAAGGCATTGCGCCTGTGGCAATCATCGGTCACCCTACCCCAATGGAAAGCTGCAAGCGCGTTTTCTGTGTGGTTGTTTTATCGCTCGCAGTCGTGTTTGCGAGCGGATTGAAAGCTTCGGCTGAAATCGAGGTTGACCTCCAGCTCGTGCTCGCCGTCGACGTCTCGCTCTCAATGGACGAGGTCGAGCAGCGCCTCCAGCGCGACGGCTTTATTGAGGCTTTTCGTGAACCCGAGGTCGTCAAGGCAATCACCACTGGCGAGTTCAGGCGGATCGCGGTGACATATGTCGAATGGGGCGGCGCAGGCTTTCAACGGGTTGTCGTGCCCTGGCGCGTTATTGACGGCGAAGAGAGCGCCGCTGCATTTTCACGTGAGCTCGCCGCCCAGCCGATCCGGCGCGAGCAGCGCACCTCGATCAGCCAAGCTCTTATTTTCAGCAGCACACTGTTCGAGAACAGTGGCCTCACCAGCAAGCGACGTGTGATCGACGTGTCTGGGGACGGGCCCAACAACTCAGGGCTTCCCGTTGCAGAAGTTCGGGACAAGCTGGTTTCTGCTGGCATTATCATCAACGGATTGGCAATCCAGCTGCCCCGCTCCACCTCGAATAACACACTCTTCGATCTGCCTGACCTAGATCGGTATTATGCTGACTGTGTGGTTGGTGGGGAAGGCTCCTTTGTTCTGCCAATTGTTGATCAGCTTCAATTCGGGATAGCGATCCGCCAGAAACTTCTTCTGGAGATCGCAGACCTCGGTCCGCATCGCCCCGAGTTTGATCTTCGTCGCCGGGCCGATACGATTTCGCCAGACGCAGCCACGCTCATCTACAGGGCACAGTTTTCAACCGGCTCCCCATGGCGCGGCTATGACTGCCTGATCGGGGAGAAGAGGTGGGAAATGTTCATCAGAGGCCGCCGCTACTGACACGGATCAAACGGAGGCCGCAGATGACGTCCAAAAGAGGCGAAACCTGACCAGGTCGTGCCGCAGTGCCCCACAAGCACATCGACTGCAGTCGAGTGCCCTCCAGTGTGCCCAAACCCCGGCGCCGGTCGCTTCGCCGGGCGGGCTTTCAGATCTTCATTCCAAGGGCATTGGCGACTGTGAACAGGTCTTTATCGCCGCGGCCACAGAGATTCATCACAATAATTTTATCTCGGCTGAGCGATGGGGCCAGCTTCGACACATAAGCGAGCGCATGGCTCGGTTCGAGCGCGGGAATGATACCTTCGAGGCGCGTGCAGAGCTGCAAGGCTTCGAGCGCCTCTGCATCGGTCGCGGGAACGTAGACGACCCGACCCGAATCCTTGAGCCACGCATGTTCAGGTCCGACACCCGGATAATCGAGCCCGGCGGAAATCGAATGGCCTTCAAGGATTTGTCCGTCGTCATCCTGCAGCAGATAGGTCCTGTTGCCATGCAGAACGCCCGGCGTGCCTCCGGTCATGGACGCAGCATGCCCGTTGGCGACATCGATCCCGTGGCCGCCCGCTTCGACGCCGTAGATCGCGACGCCCTCATCGTCCAGAAACGGATGGAAAAGCCCGATCGCATTCGAGCCACCGCCAATACACGCAACGAGCGCGTCAGGAAGCCGGCCCTCGGCCTCCAAAATCTGCTCGCGCGTCTCCCGGCCAATGATGGACTGGAAATCGCGCACCATGGCTGGATAAGGATGAGGTCCGGCGGCCGTTCCGATGATGTAATAGGTGTCTGCAACGTTCGTGACCCAGTCACGCAGGGCCTCGTTCATGGCGTCTTTTAGCGTCCCGGCCCCCGATGTGACAGGGTTGACCTTTGCACCAAGCAGCTTCATGCGCGCAACGTTCGGCGCCTGCCGTTCGACGTCGGTTGCACCCATGTAAACTTCGCAGGGCATGCCGTACTTCGCACAGACGGTCGCGACGGCGACGCCATGTTGGCCAGCCCCCGTTTCCGCGATGATCCGCGGCTTGCCCATCCGACGCGCGAGCAAGATCTGTCCAAGGCAGTTGTTGATCTTGTGGCTACCGGTGTGATTGAGCTCGTCGCGCTTGAAATAGACCTTGGCACCGCCCGAGCCACCAGCTTGGCTCGCAACACCCCGATAGTGCTCAGTCAGACGCTGAGCAAAATACAGCGGCGAGGGTCGACCCGCGTAGTGGCTGTTGAGGTGGGCAAGCTCAGCGGCGAACGCAGGGTCTGCCTTAGCTGCGGCGTAAGCATGCTCGAGCTCAAGGATGAGTGGCATCAGCGTCTCGGCGACGAACCTTCCGCCGTAAATGCCGAAGTGACCTCGCTCGTCAGGCCCCGCGCGGTAGGTGTTCGGGCGTGGTGCCTCGAGCGTCGCTGACATCGGTAAACCTCACAGGTGTAGAACGGACTGGTAACGCGAACGCGCGCACGCGCCGCTGGCCGAGGATCATACCGACTTCGCGGCTTCGATAAAGGCGCGGATCAGCGCTGCGTCCTTGACGCCGCGAGACCTCTCGACGCCGGATGACACATCAACGGCGGGTGCGCCTGTCTGACGGATGGCCTCGCCCACGTTTTCAGGCGTCAGTCCCCCCGACAGCATATAGTCAAGCCCCGGTCTGACGCTGTGCAGCACTGACCAGTCGAAGGCTATGCCATTGCCGCCCGGTATCGACGAGTTCGGCGGCGGTTTCGCGTCGAACATGATCAGATCGGCAACGCCGATGTAGCTGTCTGCTACCGCGATATCAGCATGATCGGTGACGCCCAGCGCCTTGATGGTGCGAGCCTGCGAGAGTTCAGCAATCTCGACGACACGATCGGGGCTCTCAGCGCCGTGCAACTGAATGAAATCAGGCCCGATCTCGGATGCAATTTCACCGATGAGCCGATTGCTTGGGTCGACGACGAGCGCCACGAGGTCGGCCGTTCCACTCGCCATCGCGGCAAGTTCCCGCGCCACTTTGAACTCGATGTGCCGCGGGCTAGCAGGATAGAACACGAGACCGACGTAGTCCGCTCCCGCGTCAAGCGCCGCTTCCATCGATTCAGGTGTCGTGAGCCCGCAAATTTTCACCCGGGCGGACATGGTTTCCCCGTTCGTGCTGGCAATAGCTTACGTGAAAAAGGCGAGGCTGAGCCAAACGGCTGCATGCAAGGACCTGCAGTCAAGAATTTGTGAGCCGACCCGACAACCCGGCACAATGTCGAACTCTCTCGTCAGCTTACGACGTTGCGGCAATGTTCGATCAAACCCCGCTCACACATACCAGCCATTTTTGTTTGGCGGCCACTTTCGCACACCTGACATGCGCGACGGAGCCTACCTGAGGTTCTTGAGCGGGCGGTGCGCCCGGCTAGCACCCGCTTTCCGTAGTTCGTCAGTCAGTCCTATCAGGCGCCGAAACGGACGACGGGAAGCAAAGGGTACTAGCAAGTCAATGATTCTTATACCGCTTTTCGATCGGACGACCCTGGCGGACGACCCCGGCAACGTGTGTTGCGGATGCTGCAGGGACTTCTGATCAGCGCTACGAGTACCCCCTCATTATGACTGCGCGCTCGCGCGCTCCACAAGATGAACGGCGGCGAACAAGTCCTCGATCGAAGCGCCAACGGACTTGAACACAGTGATCTCAGCCGGGTCTGCGCGGACCGGGGCGTGGCCCGACGTCAGCCCGTAGAGATCGCCCATCACGCCCCCTGCATCCAGAACGCCGGCAGCGATCGCTTGAACCACATCGCCCGCTTCGGCAAGACCTCCAGCCATCGTGTCGACCCAGACCCGCGCTCTGCGAATGGCTTCGTTGTCGATTTCGCGCATGTCAGGCCTGAACGCACCGACGCAGTCGATGTGCAGACCGGGCGCGAGCCACGCGCCGAGAACGAGAGGGTCGAAACTCAATGTTGCTGTCGAGACGATGTCTGCTTCACGAACGGCCCGCTCGAGATCATCCGTAACGGTAATGGTGAGCGCAGTTGCACGTGAGAGTTCGGACGCAACGCGCTCTGCATTCGCGCGCGTGCGGTTCCAGATTGTGACGCGCTCAATGGGACGCACAGAGGCATGGGCACGGATGAGGTAGGGCGCGAGGGCGCCAGCACCAACCATCACGAGATGGCGCGCATCAGCGCGTGACAGATAGCGGCTCGCAAGCGCACTTGCAGCAGCCGTACGCCAAACGGTGAGCTTTGGTCCGTCGATCAGCGCAAGCGGTGTCCCGTTCTCGGCCGACAGCAGGAGGTAGCTTCCAGCGATCGACGGCAGGCCGAAGCGTGCGGCGTTGTCCGGCACCACAGTGACGATTTTGACGCCGGCATGACGCCCGGCGGTTGCAGCCCCCGGCCGGGATGCCGTCCACGCCGGCATCAGCAGTAGCGTCGCCTCCGGCCGGTCTTCGTAGGTCATGCTATGATGGTGCCGCAGCGGCGTGATTGCGCCCTGGCGGAAGCCGTCGGCAAGAATATCCACCAGGTCAGGATACGCGAGCAACCGGTCCACGGCTTCGGCATCGATGATGATCATCGCTGACTACCTCGAATGCGCCGGAGCAAGAGCAGAGGCGGCTACAACGGGTGATCCACTGTTCAGCGGCCGGCAATGACGAGTGGCATCGTCGCCGGTGATGAAGCGGTCGAACGGCTGGGCGTTGCCGAGGCAAGTTGCTTGGCCGCGGCGACATGCGCGTCACGCTCGCGGGTCAGTCGCTCCACCTCGCCCTTCCAGCGCATCGCCTCCTGGGTTCTCTGGCGCGCAATCCGCCGCCATTTGCCCTGACTCATCCAGACCGACAGTCCACCGATGATGACGCCGAGGGTCAGTGCGCCAATCAGGAAGAAGTAAAATGGAATCCCGACCGAGAGCGCCGGATTTGCCGGATTGAAGGGATCAAGCACCAGGTTCACATAATGCCTGTTGGCCAGCGCAAGTGTGACGAGCAAGCCAGCTGCAGCAACTGCGAATATTGTCGACAAAATCCGCGTTAACACTGTGAGCTTCCCTTCTCTGCTGTGACCAACTCCGGCGGACCAATTCGCGCCATCCACTTGGCAATCCATCTGGAAGCGCGCGCAATCCGCGTCGGTCGTCCAATCTGCCCCGAGCGCGGTGCTTCCTGCAAGTCAGCCGATAAGCTTGGCGGGGCGCCGCATGTCTGCGCCAGAAGTTGGGACGGATGCCGAACTGCGATCGACGGCGCGCGAAACTTCGACCAATCCCTGCGAGACTTCAAGGTGCGCCGATGACCATGGTCAACCGCCGACGCGGACGTGCTCGCCTGTCACGTGGCAGACCTGTCGCGGCGAATTGACCCCGGGGCCCGGAACGGCGCAATCGCATGGCCTTTCGGCTCGGTCGCGTAGCCATCGATGAGGCTCTGCCGGACGCCAACCGCGCACGTTGAGAAAGTGCGCAAAGTTCAACGGCATAAAGTTCAACGGCATTCTGTGTCAGGATCTCCAGCGCAAACGGGTGCCGGCACGACAACAACCGTCAATCAGACATCACGCAAGTTGCTGCTGCACGGGATATCGCGACCGCTGACAGGCATCACGTGTGCTGAGAGTTAGGACGAATGCGTCAGGTTGAGACGCTCACGGAGCTCTTTGCCCGTCTTGAAGAACGGGACGAACTTTTCTTCGACGTCGACGGCCTCGCCCGTTCTCGGATTACGGCCGGTGCGCGGGGCGCGATGCTTCACCGTGAACGCACCAAACCCGCGCAGCTCGACGCGCTCACCGCGCGCCAGAGCTTCCACGATCTCATCGAACACCACGTTCACGATCTTTTCGACGTCGCGATGGTACAAATGAGGATTGAGCGCCGCGATCCGATTGATGAGCTCAGACTTCAGCATCCACGGCCTCCCAAAACGCTTTGTAATTCCTCACTTTTCAGCAGGTTGCCAAACGGAGAGTAGTCCGTCAAGGGCCAGGGCATCCAACTTCGTGGCCGCCGTGACCCAAGGATGATCCGACCCGAGAATCCAAGCGAGCCAGCCTCGGGTATTCTGGGCGAACGAAAGCGAAAAAGGCTCCTCGGGTTTCCAATCCACGACCTTTAGCCCCTCTGGCACATTGCGCTCGCGCACCATCCAGGCAACGGCCTCCTCCTCGCCGCCGATCGCGTCGATAAGACCGAGTTGCTTGGCCATCCGCCCCGAAAATACGCGGCCTTGCGTCAGCCCGGCGACATCCAAAGCTCTGATGTTGCGGCGCTGCTCAACGAGCCCAACGAACCAGGACTGGCTCTCCTCGACCATCTCGCGCACGACCGAAAGCGCCTCGGGATTGGTGGGTTCGAACGGCGATGGTTCAGCCTTGAGCGTGCCGCTCTTGATCTGGTTCACCTTGACGCCAACGTTTTCGAGCAGCTGGGAAACTTCAGGCCACTGGAAAATCACACCCACCGACCCTGTGATCGAGTTCTCTCGCGCAACGATGTGATCGGTGCCGAGCCCAGCAATGTAGGCTGCGGACGCTGCAACGGTACCAAACTGTGCAGCCAGGGGTTTCTTCGCCGCAAGCTCGCGCAAAGCGAGGAACAGGCCTTCTCCTCCTGTCGTCGTGCCACCAGGGCTGTCGACGAACAGGATCACCCCGCGAACATTCGAGGCATTGGCGATACGCTCGAGCAGCTTCAGCCGCTTCCGATCATCCGTGATCACGCCGCTCACTGTGACGCGCGCGATTTGGCTCGCGCCGATCACACCGGTCGTTCGCGCATTCATGAACCCGTAGGCTGCGAGCACGATCACGCCAGCGAGTATTGCCAGGCCACGCCAGACTCCGACCTGTCGGCGCAACCGACGGCGTTCAAGAACCGTCTCAACGTCTAAGGACATGGTACGCTGACCTCTCTCAACGCGTGAGATACGCCCTGCGGGGACAAGGATCGGCGCTGCCGAACATCTCAAGCGCGCCGACCAGATGTGTTTCAGGGATCGGCCAAGAAAAAACAAGCCGCAGCGGTGCGCTTGGGCGCCGCTGCGGCAGAATTGCTAAGTCGAGATCAATGCTCAGGTTTCGTCTTCGTCTCGGCGACGAAGTGCTGTGCCGAGGATATCACCGAGCGACGCGCCTGAGTCGGATGAACCAAACTGGGCGACCGCCTGCTTCTCCTCAGCAATCTCGAGCGCCTTGATCGAAACGGTGATCCGACGTGCGGCGCGGTCGACGTTGATGACCGCCGCATCGACCTTGTCGCCGATGGCGAACCGCTCGGGCCGCTGTTCGGAGCGCTCGCGAGACAGGTCTGACCGTTTGACGAACGCGGTGATCTGGCTCTCGCCGAGACGCACTTCGATACCGCCGTCCTGCACCGCAACGACCTGACAGGTGACGGGATCGCCCTTCTTGAACTTGGCCATCTCATCGAGCGGATCGCCAGCAAGCTGTTTGATTCCGAGCGAGATGCGCTCTTTGCTTGAATCCACATCGAGCACAACAGCTTTGACGATGGCGCCTTTCTCGTAGGCCTTGATGGCTTCGTCGCCCGCCTTGTTCCAGTCCAGATCGGACAGGTGCACCATGCCATCGACGCCGTTGTCGAGGCCGATGAAGAGGCCAAATTCCGTAATGTTGCGGATCGGCCCTTCAACAATCGAATCCTTGGGGTGCTCGGCGAGGAAAGCATCCCATGGATTGTCCTGCGTCTGCTTGAGGCCAAGCGAGATGCGGCGCTTGTTGGAATCGACCTCGAGAACCTGCACCTCCACTTCCTGGCTCGTCGAGACGATCTTGCCCGGATGGACGTTCTTTTTCGTCCAACTCATCTCCGAGACGTGGATCAGACCCTCAACACCCGGCTCCAGTTCGACGAAAGCGCCGTAATCGGCGATGTTCGTCACATTGCCTTTGAAGCGGCTGCCGATCGGATACTTGGCCTCGATGCCAAGCCACGGGTCGGACTGCAGCTGCTTCATGCCAAGGCTGATACGTTGCGTGTCCTGGTTGATGCGGATGATCTGCACCTTCACCGTGTCGCCAACCGCGACGATCTCGGATGGGTGGTTGACGCGGCGCCACGCCATGTCTGTGACATGCAGCAGGCCGTCGATGCCGCCTAGGTCGATGAACGCCCCGTAATCGGTGATGTTCTTGACCACACCGTCAATCTGCTGGCCTTCGCCGAGGCGCGCGACGATGTCGGCACGTTGCTCCGCACGGGTCTCTTCAAGAACTGATCGGCGAGATACGACGATGTTGCCGCGACGACGATCCATTTTGAGGATCTGGAATGGCTGCTTCTGACCCATGAGCGGAGTGACGTCGCGAACCGGACGGACGTCGACTTGGCTGCCCGGCAGGAAGGCCACGGCACCGTCGAGATCCACGGTGAAGCCGCCTTTGACCTTCGAAAAAATAATGCCCTCGACCTTCTCACCAGCCTCGAACTGCTTCTCGAGACGGATCCAGCTCTCCTCGCGGCGAGCCTTGTCACGCGATAGCACAGCTTCACCGAGAGCATTCTCGATCCGCTCCAGGTAAACTTCGACCGTATCGCCGACGCTGAGCGATGCTGGCTGACCAGCGACACCGAATTCCTTCAGTGGAACGCGGCCTTCCATCTTCAAGCCGACGTCGATGATCGCAAGGTCCTTTTCAATGCCGACGATGCGTCCACGGACGACATTGCCTTCGTAGGCAACATCACGTCCGAGTGTGGCGTCGAGCATTGCCGTGAATTCGTCGAGCGAGGGGCTCATGTCCTTCGAAGCTGCGGGGCTAGACATCAAGTCTCCGAATAGGGGTTGGGGGACGCGTACCTGCCGGCGCGCGCCCGCTGCGGATGAAAGTGGACCCCGGCACACACTGCCTGCTGCCTCACGGCTGCGACACGCGTGCGGATCTGGGTTCGTTTTGGATTATGCTCGGCTGCGCGGAGTGGTGCCTACCACCAGACGCTGATTTGATGGCACACTCTATCGGAAGATTTACCGCTAACCGCACTCGGCGAGTGCGATACCGCTCCAGATCTTACCCGATAGGAAAGCCATCCCGACGGCCGATCTTCCTCTTGATCAGCTCCACGGCAGCCTCGACTGCGGCGTCTATACTCAACTTGGTCGTGTCCAGCAACACCGCATCTGCGGCCGCGCGCATCGGGGAGTCGGGCCGCTGGCTGTCGCGTGTGTCGCGCGCGATGAGGCCTTTCAGAACATCGTTGAATGCGACGGCCTCGCCGCGCGCCTCGAGTTCGAGAAAGCGCCGCCGCGCCCGCTCTTCGACATCGGCGACGACAAAGATCTTGACCGTGGCGGTGGGGCAGATGACCGTCCCGATGTCGCGTCCGTCCAGCACCGCGCCCGAGGCAGCATCTGCGAATTTGCGCTGATACTCGAGCAGCGCGCGTCGCACATCCGGGATGGATGCAACGACCGAGGCTGCCTCTCCAGCGCCCGTTGTCTTCAGCGCGGGATCCTCAAGGCTCCCGACGTCGAGACACAGAGCAGCCCGCACCGCAGCCTCCGTGTTATCGAGTGGGAAGCCGGCTTCGGCGACATCGCGTGCAACAGCCCGGTAAAGGAGCCCTGTGTCCAGATGCCGAAGTCCGAATGCCTCGGCGACACGCCGCGCGATCGTCCCCTTGCCAGATGCGGCCGGACCATCGATCGCGATGATCATCGCCCGTCCCCATCGGTGAAGCGTGCGCCCATCTCCTCGAACAGGGCCCGAAACGTGGGAAAGCTGGTTGCGATCGGACTGGCATCACTGACTGCGACAGCGCGTTGCGACGCAAGGCCGAGAACCAGAAACGCCATGGCGATCCGATGATCGAGATGGGTCTCGACAAGGCCGCCCCCCGGCACGTCCCGCATGCCCGTGACCAAAAGTCTGTCGGCGTCGACCCGCGCATCAATCCCATTGGCGACGAGACCATCTGCCGTTGCAGCGAGGCGATCGCTTTCCTTGACCTTCAGCTCGGCAAGACCGTTCATGGTCGTCGTGCCGCTGGCAAAGGCGGCGGCGATCGACAGGATCGGGTATTCGTCGATCATGGTCGGTGCGCGCTCGGCCGGAACCTCGACACCACGCAACTGAGATGAGCGGACACGAATATCGGCGACAGGCTCGCCGCCTTCGACGCGCGCGTTAGCAAACGTCAGGTCCGCGCCCATGTCCTGCAGCGTAAGATAAAGCCCGACCCTGGTCGGATTCACGAGGACCCCCTCGATCGTCACGTCGGAACCTGGAACGAGGATCGCTGCAACGACCGGAAAGGCTGCAGAACTAGGGTCTCGTGGAACATGCACCGTTTGGCCGCGGAGCGTCTGGCGGCCGCGAACCGAAATGTGCCGCGCGCCATCGCTTGGATCGGTCCTGACGTCGACCTCGACACCGAAGGCACGCAACATCCGTTCAGTATGGTCTCGCGTCGGTTCAGGTTCGATCACGGTTGTCACGCCGCTGGCGTGCAGGCCCGCGATCATGATGGCCGATTTCACCTGTGCCGAGGCGACCGGCAGACGATACGTCGTTGGCATCAGGTCGAGTGTGCCGGCAAGCGTCAGCGGAAATCTTTCGGCACCAGCGGGGGTGACGATCAGCCCCATATCGATGAGGGGCTTAAGCACCCGGCCCATCGGGCGCTTCGACAAAGAAGCATCACCGACAATGCGCGCCGTGATGGCGTTGCCAGCAATGGCCCCCATCACGAGCCGTGAGCCCGTGCCGGAGTTCCCGAAGTCGAGATCCACCGTGGGCTCAGAGAACCCACCGACGCCAACCCCACGCACAACCCAACGATCACCGGATTTGTCGATCGGCACGCCCAGCGCGCGCAATGCGCCGGCGGTCATGAGGACATCCTCGCCCTCGAGCAAACCAGCGATCTCCGTCATATCGAGAGCAAGCGCACCGAACAGCAGCGACCGGATGGAGATCGACTTGTCGCCCGGCACCGAAATCGTGCCGATGAGGGGACCGGCGCGATGCGAGGTTAATCCTGCGACCGCATGTTGGTTGTTCACGTTCGCCCTCGTCTTGTCGCAACACGCTACGCCCCGCCCGACCAACGGTCGTTGAGGACCTCGAGCCGGCGTGAGTTCCATCAGTCTCTGCCCGCTGGCATCCACGTCAACCGCGTCATCCAGGCCAATGCCAACCGGGCATCAGGCAGCTTTCGCCCACCGCACCCTTTATCGGTCAATGACCCTCGGCCTCGGATCAACCGCCATCGTCACGGCATAGAGCCGAGCGGCCGTCCACCTGTCAACGCGGCGTCAACGCGGCCGATTCTCGCCCTTTGACAATGCAGTTCGCCCATGGCAGTTGCCAGCGCTCGAACGATTTGCCGGGCGCTAGCGCGCCTTCCCGTCAGGCGGAGCCGAAATGGACGAAGACGTCATTGACGTGCGGGGCACCAAACGCACGTGTCAGAATACCCAATGCGGAGCCCGCTTTTACGATCTCAATCGTGACCCCATCGCGTGCCCGATTTGTGGAACGGTTTATCACATCGCCTCGGCACCGATCATGCGCCGCGACGCCCCGGTAATCGCAGCCAAACCCGTGGACGATGTCGAAGCCAAGCCGGCCAGTGAGGACGAAGTCGACATCATCAGCCTCGAGGACGCCGAAGTGGACGTCGACGTCGATGATGATGCGGACGATACGTTCCTCGAAGAGGACGAAGACGACGAAGGCGGGGATGTTGGGGTGATCGTCGGTGCTGACGACGAAGAGGAGCCTTGAGGCGGGATCGGCCCGGACCCGAATTGGACATCAACGGGGCCCGACCTGGAGTGTTCGTTGGGCCGACCAGACACAAGGCGGTTCACCCTGCTCTCCGGGCTCTGACGTTAAAACTGGTTGTTGAGCGTGATCCGATCCGTGCGGCCTGGCTCACCGTGGCAACAGTCTGCGACCAACAATTGCCGTTGGACGCGGCCGCGTCTCGGCAGTTCGTGGTCTGATGAACTAGCGCTGAGGCCGCCAATACGGCCCGGCGCCAGAGCCACTCCGGCGGCGGCCGAAGCGACCTAGACCGCCGCTCAGACGTCCCTGCACATCCGCAACACGCGCCCGACAGGGACGTCTGATAGAAGAGCGGTACGAGCCTGCGAAATCATGAGATCGGTTCTGCCGGTGGTGGAACTGATCCCGGAAGATTTGGGGGTCGTCGGCAAGCCCCGCCGGTCGCTTCAGGAGAACAGCATCGACGCTGAAAATCGCACTTGCGTCGTCGTGGGGAGCGGCGTAGGAACCGTGCTCCCAAAGTGTTGTGGGCTCAGCCTGACGCTGGTCCACCGCGACAAGATCGGGGCTGTAGCTCAGTTGGGAGAGCGCTACAATGGCATTGTAGAGGTCAGGGGTTCGATTCCCCTCAGCTCCACCAATCTCGTTTTTATACATTAATTTCATTGGCGAAACGCGCATCGACGTCATTGCGCCCCACACTCTATCCTACGGACTATCCGCGATGCGGTGACTCTGCTCTGGCTCTTCGCTGAACGCGCGGGCAGAGTCGAATTTCGGTCGCTTCCCGACGTTGGGTTATTGGTTTTTGGTCGCCTCCAACTCCACTGGGATCGAGCGCTGAGTGCTCTGACGCGGCGACGGTCGCTTTCGAAGTTGCGGATGGCGCACGGACTTCTGATCGGCGGGTCTCGTGTTGCGTCGCGCTGCAATCGATCAATCCCTGCAGCCACTTCGGCATCAACTTGGGGGCGAGGACCGCCTCACCCAGTCCTTGATGGTCCGAGTGGCCCGCATGTCGCGCCAAAATCGATCTGACGTCGCGGCCATGACGCCATTTGGGCGCGATGGGCCATCAGCGCAACGCGCCGATGTCGCAAAGCACCATGAGCAGCAGAGGCCCCTGCGCCGTTGATCAACCGGACCAAGGTCAGCTGCACTCCAGTCGTGCAACCAAAGCCCTATCGAGCGCGCCAATCGGCGCGCCTAGAACTCTCGCGCGCGGTCGGCTAACACATGCTGCGTGCGGCCATGTTGCAGCGCGGCAATCTCGGGCGAATGAGGGCTTGGGTGCACCGCAATGCTTCCACCGCCGTCCCGCGGGTCGTCGGCAGGTTGCCAGCGGGTCGCCATCGGGTCAAATGAGGTGACGGATGCCGAAGCAGCTCACCATCGACGGTATGCTGATCGAGGTCGAAGACGGCATCACGCTGCTTCAGGCTTGCGAAGAGGCAGGCGTCGAAGTCCCGAGGTTCTGCTATCATGAGCGCTTGTCGATCGCGGGCAACTGCCGCATGTGCCTCGTCGAGGTCGACGGCATGCCGAAGCCGGTCGCCTCGTGCGCCATGGGCGTCAACGACCTGAGACCGACGCGCGACGGCTCGCCGAACATCATCCATACGCGCACGCCGATGGTAAAAAAGGCACGCGAAGGGGTGATGGAATTCCTGCTGATCAACCACCCGCTCGACTGCCCTATCTGTGACCAAGGTGGCGAATGTGACCTGCAGGACCAGGCGATGGCCTACGGGATCGGCGGCTCGCGCTATTCCGAGAACAAGCGCGCGGTCGAGGAGAAATACCTCGGACCGCTGATCAAGACCCATATGACGCGGTGCATTCAGTGCACGCGCTGCGTGCGCTTCATGACGGAAGTCGCAGGGGTCGAGGAACTCGGCGCGATCGGCCGCGGCGAGGACATGGAGATCACGACCTATCTCGAACATGGAATGATGTCCGAGCTTTCGGCCAACGTCGTCGATCTGTGCCCTGTCGGAGCGCTGACGCACAGGCCTTGGGCACACAATGCGAGGCCGTGGGAGCTCAAGAAGACGGAAACGATTGACGTGATGGACGCGCTCGGCTCGGCGATCCGTGTTGACACGCGCGGCCGCGAAGTGATGCGCATTCTGCCGCGCAACAATGACGACGTGAACGAAGAGTGGATCTCCGACAAAACGCGCCACATCTGCGATGGTCTGAAGTCGCAGCGGCTCGATCGACCCTATGTGCGCAAGGACGGGCGGCTCGTTCCTGCCTCATGGGATGAAGCGCTGGGTGTGGTTGCAGATCGCCTCTCGGCGACCGCGTCTGATCGTGTCGGCGCCATCGCCGGAGACCTTGCCGCGGCCGAAGAGAGCTTCGCGCTGCTGGAGCTGATGTCGAGCCTCGGGGTCGCGAGCCTCGATTGTCGCGCGCCAGGCGAGGCCCTCGATCCGTCTTTCGGACGCGCAGGTTACATCTTCAATCCGGGCCTTGCGGCGATCGACGAAGCCGACGCGATCATGCTGATCGGGACCAACCCACGGACCGAGGCGGCAGTGCTCAATGGCCGGATCCGGCAGAGGTGGCGGGCCGGCGGCGTTCTGATCGGCGTCATCGGCGCGCCGGCGGATCTTGGCTACGGGTACACCCACATCGGTACCGGGCTCGATGCGCTCGCCCAATTCGTTGGCCACGCGCCAGCGCAGAAGGAAAAACCGGTCTTCATCATCGGTCCTGGCGCCTACCGCGGACCACACGGTGCGGAAGCGCTCAGCCTTGCCGCGAAAGCTGCCCTTTCACTTGGCGTCGTCAAGGACAATTGGAACGGGTTCGGGGTGCTGCACACGGCAGCTGCGCGCGTCGGTGCGCTCGATCTTGGCTTCGTGCCGCGGACTGGCGGCAAGGCCGCGGCGGAGATCGCAGGGGGCGCGGTCGATGTCATCTACAATCTCGGCTGCGACGAGTTCGACATCGCGCAGGGACCGTTCGTGATCTACCAGGGACATCACGGTGACCGTGGCGCACACCGCGCCGACGTTGTTCTGCCGGGTGCTGCCTATACGGAAAAGAACGCAACCTACGTGAACACCGAGGGCCGCACCCAGCTGACCGTACGGGCAAGCTACCCGCCTGGCGAGGCGAAAGAAGATTGGACGATCGTGAGGGCGCTGTCGCAGCGTCTTGGCCGAACCCTCGGCTTCGACACGCTGTCTGAGCTCCGGGCGCTGATGTATAAGACGGCCCCGACGCTCGCGAGGATCGGTGCGCGCGTGCCTGCGTCGGCCGACGCCATCGAACGCCTGGCTCACGTTGGCGGCGCCGGTTCCGTGGCCCCGGCGACCTTCCAGAGCCCGGTCTCGGACTTCTACCTGACCAACCCGATTGCGCGTGCCTCAAAAACCATGGCCGACCTCAGCAGGCTGCGCCATGACCGACAGCGCGCACCGCTGGCTGCGGAATAGACGGAGAGCCTACGCGGATGGAAACGCTCGCCGTAATGTGGACCAACTTCGGTTGGCCCTTAGCCGTGATGGTCGGACAAAGCCTCGCGATGCTTGTCGCGCTGCTTCTGATCCTTGCCTACCTGCTGCTGATGGACCGGAAAGTCTGGGCCGGCGTCCAGATGCGCAAGGGTCCGAACGTCGTCGGCCCGTTCGGCTTGTTCCAGTCGTTCGCAGACTTCCTGAAGTTTGCGCTGAAAGAGCCAATCATTCCGGCAGGCGCCGACAAGGGTGTGTTCCTGCTGGCACCGCTATTGACCGCCGTTCTCGCCATGGCCGCATGGGCTGTGATCCCCGTCAACGAAGACGCGTGGGGGCGGTGGGTGGTGTCCGATCTCAACGTCGGGATCCTGTACGTGCTGGCGCTCTCCTCGCTTGGTGTTTACGGCGTGATCATGGGCGGCTGGGCGTCCAACTCGAAGTATCCCTTCATGGGCGCGCTGCGTTCGGCGGCACAGATGGTGTCCTATGAGGTCTCGATCGGGCTCGTGATCGTCACCGTCATCCTGCTGGTCGGATCGCTCAACCTTGGCGACATCGTCACCGCGCAGTCCACCGGCGTTGGCACTGGCATTGGGCTTCCAGCCTCGTTCCTCGATTGGCACTGGCTGGTCCTGCTGCCGATGTTCGTCGTGTTCTTCATCTCGGCGCTTGCTGAGACGAACCGTCCGCCGTTCGATCTGCCGGAAGCCGAATCAGAACTCGTCGCCGGCTTCATGGTCGAGTATTCGTCGACGCCTTACCTGCTGTTCATGCTCGGGGAGTACGTCGCAATCACCATGATGTGTGCGCTGACGACCATCCTGTTTCTAGGTGGGTGGCTGCCACCGATCGACATTGCGCCATTCAATTGGATCCCAGGATTCATTTGGTTCCTGCTGAAGTTGATCTTCGTATTTTTCATGTTTGCCATGGTGAAGGCGATGGTGCCGCGGTACCGCTACGATCAGCTCATGCGACTCGGCTGGAAGGTATTCCTGCCTCTGTCGCTCGCAATGGTCGTCGTCGTTGCAGGCGTTCTGCAATACATGAAAGCGTGAGGGTCAGCTGTGATCGTCGAGGGAACACAAACGATGTTCGGGTTCGGACCGCAAATGGTGGGCGGGATGTTCGGACTGGGCCTCGGCATGCTGAGTTTCATCACGCTTCATATGGTTGCTGGGCGCATGACGAACCCCGCGCAAGCGCGGCCAGCCTCGATGCTCAAATCCGTTGCGCTTGTCGAACTGATCGCTTTCCCGGTTCTCGGCTATATCCTCGGTCCGATCGTGCTCGGGTGAGACTCCGCGTGCGAGAGCGGGGGCTAGTGTTGCGTCACTGACGCTTGGTCCCCACCTGCTGCAGTCTCGCCTGCCAAGCGTTAGTGACAAAAGCAACACGAGACGCATGACGTTGCTCGTGTTCCGTCTCCGACACTTGGTCAATCGGGTGCTGCAAAGGAAACCAAGTGTCGGAGACGGAACACGAGGATCGGTTGTTGAAGCTGCAGATGCCAAGCTGACGAGGGGTCGTCATGGGTGAAGGGCTGTTCGGTCTCAATGCCGCGGCAACGGGAGCGCTCATCGGTTTTCTCTGGGGCGCATTGTGCTATCTCTGGCTGACACCAGTTCTGATTGATCGCCTGGAGGCCTGGACGGGCGAGCGTCAGGAGCTTGCGCGCAGTCTGCTTTGGACCGATATCGTCGGATATCCGCTGGCAGGCTGCCTGATTGGGCTGCTGATGTTTTGAAATGAGCCAGCGTGAAGTGCTGAATGCCTCGCGGGGCGCGCACTCCTAACAGCGACGTCGGGAGGAACACATGACTGTTGCAAACGCCGTCAGGTCCTTGTTTCTGAGCGAATTCATCTCCGCTTTCTTTCTCACGATGAAATATCTGATGAGGCCGAAGGCCACGCTCAACTATCCGCACGAGAAGGGGCCGCTTTCACCACGCTTTCGCGGCGAGCACGCGTTGCGGCGCTACCCGAACGGCGAGGAGCGGTGCATCGCCTGCAAGCTTTGTGAGGCCATCTGCCCTGCGCAGGCGATCACGATCGAAGCTGGTCCGCGGCGCAACGATGGCACGCGCCGGACGACGCGCTACGACATCGACATGGTGAAGTGCATTTACTGCGGGCTCTGTCAGGAGGCGTGCCCGGTCGACGCAATCGTCGAGGGTCCGAACTTCGAGTTCGCAACCGAAACGCGCGAGGAACTGTACTACAATAAGGAGCGCCTGCTGGCGAACGGGGACCGATGGGAAACCGCGATCGCCCAGAACCTGGCCATGGATGCACGTTACCGGTGACAGCGCGGGACGAGGCTCCTGGACCCGGCGCTGCTCGAAACTGCGCCGGGAAGACCGCTCAAGATATCCAAGGGCCTGACGCCGAGGCCCGCCGAGCGAGCCGCTCAGCCGATGCGCACGATCCTGGGGCAAGGGCTGCTTGGATGGACCTTTTGTCGTTCTTGTCGGACGACGAACTCCAGCGCTATGGCCACATTGCCCGTGATCAGAAGGCGCGCGAGTGGCGATTTGCGGCGTTGCAGGTGGCAGCGGCGGCAGCCGCGCCGGTGCTGTTGGTCGCTGGTGGCTATGCACTTCTCGTCGGGTGGTCGATTTGGACGTCCAGTGCCCTCTTCGCTGCTGGCGTCTCCGCTGCACTCTGGCCGCTGCGGCGCTACAAGGCGCGCCGACTCTGGAAAGGGCATGCCGGGGCAGTTGATCGCGAACTCGATCGTCGACGCAGGGAGCGCGAAACAATGGACCAGAATGCGTCCGACCGGGTTTGACACGTGTACGTGAAGCTGTGGCCGCGCACGACGCGGGTGTCTTCACCCACGGCCAGCCGGCGTAGGCCAAGGCGGGTGAGCGACAGGATCCGATCATGTCCCCAGGGTGGTGGACGTGGTCTATGAGACCTGACGGAAGGTTCGAGACGTGATGGAGACGATGTCGCCCCTGCGCGCAGCGCGCCCGTGCCTTATGGCCTAAGACAATGATCGAGGCCCCAGCGCGGCACCGGCACTTCCGACAAGGACGGCAAACATGGATCTGGTCGTAGTCTTCTTCTACCTGTTCGCGGCGCTCGCGATCGGCTCGGCCGCCATGGTCATCACCGTGCGCAACCCGGTCCATGCGGTGCTGTTTCTCATCATGACGTTTTTCGCAGCAGCAGGCCTGTTCGTACTGCTCGGCGCTGAGTTTCTCGCGATGCTCCTCGTCATCGTTTACGTCGGCGCCGTCGCCGTGCTCTTCTTGTTTGTCGTCATGATGCTCGACGTCGACTTCGCCGCGCTCAAGGCCGGTGTCATCAAGAACGCTGGCCTCGGTCTCGGGGTTGCGGGCGTGATGCTGGCAATCCTTGTCTCGGTCCTCGGACTTGGAGTATTCGATGCGCAGCGCCCCGGCCTTCCGGCGAGCCCGATTCCGGCCCCTGAGAGCGGCATCACCAACACCGAGGCTCTCGGGCGCGTGCTCTATACGAAGTACGTGTTCTTCTTCCAGGCCGCTGGGATCATTCTGCTGATCGCGATGATCGGCGCAATCGTGCTGACGCTTCGCCAGAAGGAGGGCGTCAAGCGGCAATCGATTTCGGCCCAGAACGCCCGTCGCCCCGAAACCGCGGTGCAGGTGCTGAACGTGCAGCCCGGCGAAGCAATGATCCCGTCGTCGCAGGACGAGCGCCGCTGATGGTTGGCTGGAACCGCCGTCCAAGACGGGCTCCATGCTGCCATTCCCGCAGGCAGCCCTGCGTACGGCTCCCTGCCTCTGAGACGCCCCACCGCCCGCGCCATGGAGTGGCAACATGATCGGTTTGCTGATCGCACTGCAAGCGCCGAAGCCCGAACCGATGCCGTGGCCATTCATTCTGCAGATGGCAACACTCGGGGTCGTGCCCTATGTCGCAGCGCGGCTCGCCGGTGCTGCGACCGGTCGCGGGACGATCGCACGCGTTCTTGCGGGACTGTCTGCTGCAACGTGTGCCATCGTCGTTGCGTTGGCGCTAAGTGGCGCACTCACTCCGGTCTTCCCCACGCCGTTGGCCGCGATCATTTGGCTCGGCCTGCCCACGCTCTCTGCTGCGGTTGGGTTTACCCATGCCGCGCGCCTTCCCGACGCCCACTCACCTCGCGCTGAGCGGCGCCGAGGCCTAAGCTGAGGGACGCCCGACGCTGCGGCGCACAATCCTCGGCAAAGGTCTTAGTGACTGCCCACGGAAACCAAGTAAAACCGCGCCCATGACCATAGGACTCGGACACTATCTCACTGTCGCCGCGATCTTGTTCACGCTCGGCGTTCTCGGGATCTTCATGAACCGCAAGAACGTCATCGTGATCCTGATGTCGGTCGAGCTGATGTTGCTTGCCGTCAACATCAACCTCGTCGCGTTTTCGTCGTTCTCGGGCGACCTCGTCGGACAGGTCTTCGCCTTGATGATCCTGACCGTTGCCGCTGCGGAAGCGGCGATCGGGCTTGCCATCATCGTGGTGTACTTCCGGAATAGAGGCTCGATCGCGGTCGAGGACGTCAGCATGATGAAGGGCTGAGCAGCGTTGAGGCACCACGCGGGCGCGCAGGGTGGCTGACGGAGAGGTCGGGCGGCCGGCGTCTGCCTCTGTGAGACCTGGGTCAGTCATCGACGTTCGTGGCCCGCTGCGGCCCGTTCGACCGATCGGAGCACGAGAATGATCTACCAGGCGATCGTTTTTCTACCGATGCTCGGCGCGCTGCTCGCCGTTCCCGTCGGGCGTGGGTTCGGGGATCGCGCAGCCGAGGTTCTGACAACGGCACTGCTCATCATCGCAGCAGTTTTGTCGTGGATCGTCTTTGTCGAGATTGGCTTCGGGCAGCAGACGGTAAAGGTGCCGATCATGCGCTGGATCACGTCGGGGGACCTCGACGTTGCATGGTCGCTGCGCATCGATACTCTCTCGGCTGTCATGCTGGTCGTGGTGACGACCGTGTCTGCGCTCGTCCACCTCTATTCCATTGGCTACATGCATGAAGACCCGGCGCGTGCACGGTTCTTCGCGTACCTCTCGCTGTTCACGTTCGCCATGCTGGCGCTCGTCACCTCCGACAACCTCCTGCAGATGTTCTTCGGCTGGGAGGGTGTGGGGCTCGCGAGCTATCTGCTGATCGGCTTCTGGTACAAGAAGGAGAGCGCCAACGCTGCCGCGATCAAGGCGTTCGTTGTCAACCGCGTCGGTGATTTCGGCTACGCACTCGGCATCTTTGCTGTGTTTGCGATGTTCGGGTCGATCCAGTTCGACACCATCTTCGCTCAAGCGCCGGACATGGTCGGCAAGACCATGGGCTTTGCCGGTTACGAGGTCGACGTCCTGACGCTGATCTGCCTGTTGTTGTTCATGGGCGCGATGGGTAAGTCGGCCCAGTTCCTGCTGCACACATGGCTGCCGGATGCCATGGAGGGTCCGACACCGGTGTCAGCGCTGATCCATGCGGCGACCATGGTGACCGCTGGCGTGTTTCTCGTTGCGCGCATGTCACCGCTTTTCGAACTCGCACCAACTGCGCTCGCCGTTGTCACCGCAGTTGGCGCGCTCACGGCGTTCTTTGCTGCCACGGTCGGCCTCGTCCAGAACGACATCAAGCGCGTGATCGCGTATTCGACCTGCTCGCAGCTTGGCTACATGTTCGTCGCCTGCGGCGTCGGGGCCTACGGCGTTGCGATCTTCCACCTGTTCACGCATGCCTTCTTCAAGGCGCTGCTGTTTCTCGGCGCCGGCTCGGTGATCCATGCGATGCATCATGAGCAGGACATGCGAAACATGGGCGGTCTTGCCTCAAGGATCCCGGTCACCTGGGCGATGATGCTCATTGGAACGCTCGCACTGACGGGCGTCGGTATCCCGCATGTCATTGGCTTTGCCGGATTCTACTCGAAGGATGCGATCATCGAGGCTGCACATGCCGCGCACACCCCGTCGAACTACGCGTTCTGGGTGCTGGTCGTCGCGGCCTTCATGACGTCGTTCTACTCCTGGCGGCTGATGTTCATGACGTTCCATGGCAAAAGCCGCGCCGAGCCGGACACGCTCAAGCACGCCCACGAAAGCCCCTACGTGATGCTCGTGCCGCTGTTCGTCCTCGCGGTTGGCGCTGTGCTGGCCGGTCTTGTGTTCAAGGGGCCGTTCATCGGCGACGGCTATAAGCTGTTTTGGAACGCGTCCATCCACGAGGCGGCGAGCAACCACATCATGCACGCCATGCATGAGGTGCCGGAATGGGTGTATTGGTCGCCCTTCATCGCCATGCTGTCTGGGTTCGCGCTCGCGTACCTCTTCTATATCCAAGCACCCTGGCTGCCGGAGCGGACTGCCTACCACTTCGCACCGATCTACGTGTTCCTGCTCAACAAGTGGTACTTCGACGAACTCTATGACCGCGTGTTCGTGAGGCCTGCGTTCGCCATCGGACGCGTGTTCTGGAAGGGGGGCGATGGCGCTACGATCGATGGTGCGATCCACTCGACCGCGCGCGGCGTGCTCTGGACGACTGGGCAGGCGGTCAGGCTGCAATCGGGCTACGTCTACCACTATGCATTCGCGATGCTGCTCGGCGTCGCCGCCCTCATCGTCTGGTTTATGTTCAACAGCGGGGCTCTGCGATGACCTTCGACGTCGCTGGTGCGCCGATCCTTTCGGTCGTCACGTTCCTGCCGCTCGTCGGCGTTGCGTTCATCGCGTTCCTGCCGCGGGACGCCGTGCGGAATGCCCGCTGGGCTGCGCTGTTTACAACCGTTTTCACCTTTATCGCGTCGCTCGCCATCTGGATCAATTTCAACCCCTCGACTGCAGATTTCCAGTTCGTCGAGGAAATGGCGTGGTTCGGGCCGGTCAAATACAAGATGGGCGTCGACGGCATCTCGATGCTGTTCGTCATCCTGACGACGTTCCTGATGCCGCTCTGCATCCTCGCGAGTTGGGAAAGCGTCGAGACGCGCGTCAAGGAATACATGATCGCGTTTCTGGTGCTCGAGACGCTGATGATCGGCGTCTTCTGCGCACTCGATCTGTTCCTGTTCTACCTGTTCTTCGAGGCTGGTCTCATTCCGATGTTCCTGATCATCGGCGTGTGGGGCGGGCCGCGCCGGGTGTATGCGAGCTTCAAGTTCTTCATCTACACGCTGCTCGGATCGGTTCTGATGCTGCTCGCCATGATGGCGATGTACTGGCATGCCGGCACGACCGACATCACGCTGCTGCTGAAGGCTGACTTCCCGGCCGACATGCAGTGGTGGCTCTGGCTCGCTTTCTTTGCCTCGTTTGCCGTCAAGATGCCGATGTGGCCAGTCCACACGTGGTTGCCAGACGCCCACGTCGAGGCGCCGACCGCCGGTTCCGTGATCCTGGCCGGTATCCTTCTCAAAATGGGTGGCTACGGTTTTCTGCGCTTCTCGCTGCCCATGTTCCCGGTGGCCAGCATGGAGCTTGCGCCACTCGTCTTTGCGATGAGTGTCGTCGCGATCGTCTACACGTCGCTGGTTGCGCTCGCGCAGGAGGACATCAAGAAGCTGATCGCCTACTCATCGGTCGCACACATGGGGTTTGTGACCATGGGCATCTTCACGTTCACAGCCCAAGGTCTCGATGGCGCGATCTTCCAGATGCTGTCTCATGGCCTCGTGTCGGCGGCGCTGTTCCTGTGCGTCGGCGTCATCTACGACCGCATGCACACGCGCGAGATCTCGGCTTACGGCGGCATTGCCGAACGCATGCCGATCTATGCGACCTGCTTCCTGGTTTTCACCATGGCCAACGTCGGCCTGCCAGGAACGTCGGGCTTCGTCGGCGAGTTTCTGACGCTGCTTGGTGCATTCAAAGCCAACACGTTGGTTGCCATCATCGCGACGACTGGCGTTGTTCTTTCGGCGGCCTATGCCCTCTATCTCTATCGGCGCGTGGCACTCGGTGAAGTGACCCGGCCAACCCTGCGAAGCATCACGGACGTCAACGCGCGCGAGGTCGCCCTGCTCGCGCCACTGGTCGTCCTGATCATCGCATTCGGCTTCTATCCAGCGCCGATCCTCGACGTCACATCGGCATCAGTCGCAAACCTCGTCGCCAACTACAACGCCGCGATCCAGGCGGCGGCGTCTGCAGCCGTTGCCGCTCAATGAGCCCGTTTGGCCCAGCCACACGCGCATCCAACCGACGTTCAGACGGACCAGGCCCGGAACGATCATGCTGACCGAACTTGCGACCTATTTGCCCATCCTGCCTGAGTTGATCGTGCTCGTCGGCGCGATGGCGATCTTGATGATCGGCGTTTTCGGGCCGGAGACCAACGAGGCTGGCGAGCGCGCCGGATGGCTTTCAATCCTGGTGCTGATTGCAGCGGGTCTGCTGATTGCGACCTCTGATGGCGCTGCAACCGCGCTGTTCGACGGGGCCTTCGTCACCAACGCGTTCACGAGGTTCATGAAGCTTCTCGTTCTCGGCGGTGCGGCCATTGCCTTGATGCTCGCGTTCGACGAGTTCCGCCGCTACGACATCATGCGCTTCGAGTATCCGGTGCTCGTCCTGCTCGCGACCGCTGGCATGATGATTATGGTCTCCGCCAACGACTTGATTGCGCTCTATCTCGGGCTCGAGATGCAGTCACTTGCGCTCTACGTCATAGCAGCCTATCGGCGCGACGACGTCAAATCGAGCGAGGCGGGCTTGAAGTACTTCGTCCTCGGCGCGCTAGCCTCTGGCATGCTTCTTTATGGCGCGTCGCTGATCTACGGGTTCACCGGCTCCGTCAATTTCGGCGTGATCGCAAATGCCGCGAAGGGCGCGGATGCGGCGCAGAACCTGTGGCTCATCTTCGGCCTCGTCTTCCTACTCGTCGGGCTGGCCTTCAAGGTCTCCGCCGTGCCGTTCCACATGTGGACGCCAGACGTTTACGAGGGCTCGGCGACGTCTGTGACCGCATTTTTCGCGGCAGCGCCGAAGGTGGCGGCAATGGCTCTGTTCACGCGGACAATGCTCGATGCATTTCCGGGCATCGGTCCGCAATGGCAGCAGATCGTCACGTTCATCGCAATCGCATCGATGCTGCTCGGGGCGTTTGCTGCGATCGGACAAACGAACATAAAGCGCCTGATGGCCTACTCCTCGATCGCCAACATCGGCTTTGCCCTCGTTGGTTTAGCGGCCAACACGGCGGCGGGCGCGCAGGGCGTCGCGGTTTACATGGCGATCTACATGGTCATGACACTCGGCGTGTTCGCTTGCATTCTCGCCATGCGGCGCGACGGCAAGGCGATCGAAGACATTGATGAGCTCTCCGGCCTCGCCCAGACCAACCTGCCCATGGCGGTCGCGTTGATGATCCTCATGTTCTCCATGGCCGGCATCCCACCGTTGATGGGCTTCTGGGCCAAGTACTATGTGTTCTTGGCAGCAGTTCAGGCTGGTCTTTGGCCGCTGGCAATCATCGGCGTCCTCGCGAGCGTCATCGGCGTTTTCTACTACCTGAACATCATCTCAAAAATGTTCTTCGCGGACGCGCGGGCGCCGTTCGACGCAATTCCGTCCCGGACGTATGCCGTGATGATCGTCGCAGCGACGGCGATGCTGATCGGTTTCGTTGCGCTTGGTCCGTTTTCCGATGCAGCGGAGGCAGCGGCAAAAAGCTTCAGGTTCTGATGCAGATGCCGCCCGGGAGGTCTGTGTGGTCGCGCTGGCGGCAAGAATTGACTGCGGAACGGCTTCGTTGCAGGCCTTAAGCCGCTGCTACACAATAGTCATTTTGGTCGTTGTGGCTGCCGGTCTGGCGCCGCTCCCCGTCGCAGCGCAGTCAACGGGCACGATCACCAGCAGCGCCTCGCAGGCATTCGATGGCGATGGCGCTGGCTTCGTTGTCGCCCAACTCAACCTGGAGCGCATGTTCAAGGCCCAACGGCGCCGAGAGCGCAGCAGCACGCGCACCCGCCGTCGATCGGACGAGGGCGGCGACGAGGTCATCGCCCGTGTTGTACCACCGCCTCCGGTGCGGCCACCGAGCAGGCGGGCCGCGCTCGGACAGCCGCTGCAGGAGCGTGACCGAGGCCCGACGGCGCGAGAGGTCGTCACTGTGCCGCCCGTCACCCTCGCCGATGGCAAAGCCACCCTGGCCGATGGCAAAGCACCTGCTGACAGCAGCACTGTCGCGCTCGCACCACCGGTACCGCCTGCAGCGCGCGGGGCTCCAAAGCCCCCAACACCGCCGATCCCGCCGACCTCCGCGGACGGCGCCCAAGCAGCCGAATCCCCGCTGCCGAAGGATCGTTGGGACGATGGCGCGGTGATTGCTGCCTTGCGCACCTGCATGGTCGAGATCGGCCCGCACGACGTCGACGTCGTGCCGCTCGAGCCGATGCGCAATGATGCCTGCGGGACGCCAGCACCCGTCAGAGTTTCGAGGATCGGCAGCGTGAGCTTCAAGCCCGCCGTGACGCTCAACTGTGCGATGGTGGGACGCCTTGCGCGTTGGATCGCGGACGATTTGCAGCCCGCCGCGCGCCAGAGCTTCGAGACGAACGTGATCGAGGTCCGGGGGGCAAACGGGTACGCATGTCGCAATCGCTACGGCGCAGCTGATGCAAAGCTCAGTGAACACGCGCTCGCCAACGCGATCGACATTCCATCGTTTCTGCTCGCCAATGGCCGGTCGATCTCGGTGCTCGACAGTTGGGGCCTGAAAGCCCGCGCACTGCGCCAGTCCGTTGCGCTCGAAAAGGCTCGATCGGAGCGGGCTGCCGATCGTGAACTCACTAAAAGTCCTGTGTCGACGGCATCCAGTCGGGGTGGTGAGGCACGATCGCAGGGGATCGACGGTCGTGTTGCGCCTCAGCCTGACCCAGTTCTGCCCGTTCCGCACCCAAGGCGGTCTTCAGACGACCGGATGCACATTCGAAACGGCGCACCTGCGGCGTCTGGTGTGGCGGGCGAAGCCCCCGGGCGTGTTGTGCGCGTTGCCGCGCCGCCGACCACGGCCGAACTGGATGCGACGCGCTTTCTCAAGATCCTGCACGAGACTGCCTGCCGTCGATTTGGCACGGTGCTGGGCCCAGAGGCTAATGAGGCGCATGAAGATCATTTCCACCTTGATCTGGCCGAACGGCGCAGATCCGCCTATTGCCGTTGAAGACCCCGCGAGATGGGCGAGTTCGCCGACGAGAGCCTGATTGCCGATGGTCCCACACCCGTGATGACGCCGATCGACTGGCACGGTGAGCTGCCATCAACCAACAGCGAGGCGTTGCGCCGCGCCACCCTTGGTGAGCGCGGTCCCGTCTGGATCGCAGCGCACCGGCAGACGGCAGGGCGCGGGCGAAGCGAGCGGCGCTGGCAGACGTTGGACGGCAACCTGGCTGCAAGCTTTCTGTTCGCGCCTGAGTGCCGATCACGCTTACTACCCCAACTCGCCTTGGTGGCCGGCATCGCTGCGCATGCAGCCCTGCTCCAGTTGCTGCCGAGCGCTCGGCGATCGAGCTTGCAGCTGAAGTGGCCGAACGATCTGCTCTGCGGTAACGCAAAGCTCGGTGGCCTGCTCGTCGAGGCAACGACTGTCGACGAGCGGCTGATTGCCGTACTCGGCTTCGGCCTGAACCTTGCCTCGGCACCGCAGATCGAGGGCAGAGCGACGATTTGCCTCGCCGACGTTGCAGCGCTGAGCAGACCCGAAAGCGTTCTAAGCCTGCTGGATCATGAACTTCGCTCTGCGCTAGCCCTCTGGCGCGAAGGCGCTGGGTTTTCTGACGTGGTGGCTGATTGGCTCGGCCGATCAACACCGATCGGCACCCGCCTCCAGGTCCACGGCGCGACAGGCCCCGTCGACGGCACCTTCGCCGGACTTGCCGAGGATGGCGCGTTGCTCCTGGCGGGGGCTGGCGGTACGGTGTTTCGCATGAGCCACGGGGACGTGGATGTGCTGGGCGGCGCGCTCAACGACGTCGCCGGATCAAAGGATACTCGATGACAGATCTGGGCGACCGAGGTGATCAGACCTCGGACGAGGAAGTTGTATTCGTGGCGCTGGGCGGCGCCGGTGAAATCGGAATGAACGCCTACCTCTATGGCCTCGGACCGGTCGACGACCGAGAGTGGCTGCTTGTCGATCTCGGGATGACCTTCCCCCACGAGGACGAACCGGGCGTCGACGTCATCCTGCCGGATCTGACCTTTCTCGAGGCCAATCGCGGCTCACTGGCCGGCATTTTGATAACGCATGCTCACGAGGACCATGTTGGAGCGGTGATCGAGCTCTGGCCGAGGCTTCAGGTTCCGGTCTACGCGACACCATTCACGATCGGCATGCTGAAGGCAAAGCTCGCGGAATACGGCGCACGCATGACGCCCGATGTGCGTGAGGTCGCGACCGGCTCGCGGTTCAAGATCGGCCGTTTCGATGTCGAACTCATCGATATGGCCCATTCCATTCCCGAAACCTCAGCCGTCGCAATCCGCACGAAGCACGGGATCATTCTGCACTCGGCTGACTGGAAGATCGATCCGACGCCCTATGTCGGAGTACCGACCAACGCCGCGAAGCTTCAGGCCCTCGGACACGAAGGTGTTGCAGCGCTGATTTGCGATTCGACGAATGCGATGCGGCCGGGGAGGTCGCCATCGGAGACCGACATCGCAACAGGGCTTATCGACGTCATAGCAAAGGCACCGCGCCGTGTTGCGGTCACAACGTTCTCCTCAAACGTTGGGCGCATCAAGGCGATCGCCGATGCCGCGGCCGCGAGCGGTCGCAAGTTCGTCGTGGCTGGCCGTGCCTTGCATCGCGTCATCCAGGTGGCGATCGATGCAGGTTATCTGCCAGAGACCTTCGAGTATCTGGATCAGGATGCTGTGGACCGCATTCCGGCCAGCGAGGTGCTCATGCTGGTCACGGGAAGCCAGGGAGAGAGCCGCGCAGCCCTGGCCCGCATCGCAGATGATGAGCACCCTGCGATTTCGCTCGATCGTGGCGACACCGTGATCTACTCGTCGCGCACCATCCCCGGCAACGAGAAGGCCGTGCTCAGAGTGCAGAACCGGCTGGCCGATATGGGGGTCGAGATCGTGACCGACGTCGAAGCGCTGGTCCATGTCACGGGGCATCCTCGGCGCGATGAACTCGTCGAACTCTATGGCTGGGTGAAACCCAAATTCCTCGTCCCCATGCATGGCGAGCCGCGCCATTTGCTTGAGCATGCACGGCTTGCAAAGGCGAACGGGATTGAGAGCATTGCTGACCTGCGCAACGGCCGCATGGTCCGGCTGGCGCCAAAGCCAGGCAAGATCGTCGATGAGATTCCGGTCGGGCGCATCTACCGCGATGGCAAAGTTCTGCTGCCCGAAGGCGAGGGCAGCGTTCGAGAGCGGCGCAAGCTCGCATTCGTCGGCATCGCATTCGTCGCGGTCGTCGTCGACAGGTCTGGAGCCGTCCTTGCTGATGCAGAGGCAGCCATGGACGGCATTCCATCAGTTGCAGCCGACGGCACCGCCATGGACGACATCGTCCTCGACGCCATCGACGGGACGATCGACAGCATGCCGCCCAAACGACGCCGCGATCCGAGAGCGCTCGCCGATGCAATCAGGAAATCCGTCCGTGCAGCGATCGAGCAGGCCTGGGGGAAGCGCCCGATCGTCAAGGTGATTGTGACGCAGGTGTAGTGTGGTGAGTGCGACGCGTGCCGCTCAAGGCGTAACGTTGGCGGCCGTTGAACGGTCTCCCCATCACGGGCAAAAGCGATGCGGGGGGAAGCGAGGGACGCAAGCCGCTCGTGCCCCCCGTCTGCGTTCCAGCAACAGCACAGTATCAATTGGAGGCGAGCGGCCATGATCGGACGATTGAACCATGTTGCCATAGCAGTCCGGGACCTTGCAGCCTCGACGGCGATCTATCGCGACACGCTCGGCGCGACGGTCTCGCCACCACAAGCCGAACCTGCGCACGGGGTCACAGTCGTGTTCGTTGAACTGCCGAACACCAAGATCGAACTGCTGGAGCCGCTCGGTGACGGGTCACCGATCGCAGGTTTTCTAGAGAAAAACCCTTCGGGCGGCATTCACCACGTGTGCTACGAAGTCGATGACATCATCGCCGCACGAGACCGGCTGAAGGCGGCAGGCGCGCGCGTGCTGGGTGATGGCGAACCGAAGATTGGCGCGCATGGCAAGCCCGTGCTGTTTCTGCACCCGAAAGACTTCTGCGGCACGCTCGTGGAACTCGAGCAGGCCTGACGTCCATCCATCTGACCGGACCCGAACGCCATGTCCGATGCGACCCTCAAGACGCTGATCCAGAAAGTGGCCACGGGCGCCTCGCTCGAGGCGGACGAAATCCAAGTCGCGCTCGACGTGATGTCCGATGGAGCAGCGAGCCCTGCCCAAATGGGTGCGTTCTTGATGGCGCTCAGGGTGCGCGGTGAGACCGTGGGCGAGATCACGGGCGCGGCGCGGATGATGCGCGCGCGCATGAGCCGGGTTTCAGCGCCGGCAGGCACGATCGACATTGTCGGCACCGGCGGCGATGGGCACGGCACATACAATATCTCGACCGCGGCAGCGCTAGTGGCGGCGGGCGGCGGCCTGACCGTGGCAAAGCACGGCAACAGGTCCGTCTCGTCCAAGTCGGGCGCCTCCGATGTTCTAACCGCGCTCGGTGTCAAGGTCGACTGCTCGAAGGACGCGCTGGAGCGTTGCATCCGTGACGCTGGCGTCGGGTTCATGTGGGCGCCGATCCATCACCCTGCAATGAAGAACTGGGCCCCGATCCGCGCCGAACTGGGCGTACGCACCATCTTCAACTTGCTCGGTCCAATCTCGAATCCGGCCGGCGTCACACGTCAGGTGGTGGGCGTGTTCGACAAGGCCTGGCTCGTTCCTATCGCCGAGACCTTGCGAAACCTTGGCGCAGACCACGTCTGGGTGGTCCACGGCAGCGACGGGCTCGACGAACTTACGACCACCGGGCTGACGTGGGTTGCAGAGCTAAAGGACGGGGTGGTCCGCACGTTCGACGTTACGCCTGCCGACGCGGGCCTGCTGCCATCGAGGCTCACTGACCTGATCGGTGGCGATGCGACCGTCAATGCAGACGCCATCAAAGCGTTGCTCGGTGGGCGGCGCGGGCCCTACCGCGATATCGTCGTCTTGAACGCTGCGGCGGCGTTTGTCGTCGGCGGCAAGGCGGATGACCTGCGCGCAGGCGCTGAACGCGCACACAAGTCGATCGATACAGGGGCGGCCAAGGTTGCCCTCGAGCGTCTGATCGAGATTAGCAATGCCGGCTGAGCCCAAGCCCAAGCCTAAACCGGAGCCTGACGAAATGTCGGATATCCTAGAACGGATCACGACCTATAAGCGGGAAGAGGTTGCGCGTGCCAAGGTTCTGCGACCGCTTTCGGTGCTGGCCGATGTGATTGCCGGATCGGGGCCGCCGCGTCCCTTCGCAGGCGCGCTGGAGGCGACATCCGCCGCTGGTCGGTTCGCGCTCATCGCCGAGATCAAGAAGGCGAGCCCGTCGAAGGGACTGATCCGCGCCGACTTCGACCCGCCCGCGCTGGCGCGCGCTTACGAGCAGGGGGGAGCGGCGTGCCTCTCGGTGCTGACGGACGGGCCGTCGTTCCAGGGTGATCCGCGTTACCTCGGCCTTGCCCGCGAGGCTTCGCGATTGCCTACGCTGCGTAAGGACTTCATGATTGATACCTATCAGGTCGCCGAAGCGCGTGCCTGGGGAGCCGACTGCATTTTGATCATCCTCGCCGAGGTCGACGACGCGCTCGGCGCCGATCTTGCCGCCGCGGCCAAGCACTTTGGCATGGACGCGATCGCAGAGGTGCACGATGAGGCAGAGCTTGACCGGGCCTTGGCCCTTGATTGCCGTCTGATCGGCATCAACAATCGGAACCTCAAGACGTTCGCCGTCGATCTCGCCGTCACGGAGCGCCTTGCGCCGCGCGTGCCGAAAGCCCGCATCGTCATCGGCGAAAGCGGTCTGTCCGTGCATGCGGACCTCGTCAGGCTCGCGGCCAGTGGGGTGTCGACCTTCCTGGTCGGCGAAAGCCTGATGCGACAGAGCGATGTTGCAGCGGCCACACGCGCACTGCTCGAGGGAGGTGCTGCATGACAGCGCTCACGCATCTCAACGCGAGCGGCGAGGCCAACATGGTCGACGTCGCCGACAAGGCCGTGACGCGGCGGACGGCGCGGGCCGAGGGAGCGGTCAGGATGTCGGCCGCCACCCTTGCCCTGGTTACGCAAGGAATCGCAAAGAAGGGTGATGTGCTGGCAACAGCCCGCATTGCCGGCATCATGGCGGCCAAGCGCACACACGATCTGATCCCGCTCTGCCATCAGCTGTCGCTGAGCAAGGTGCAGGTCGATTTCACGACGGAAACCGACGGCGAGAGTGCCGTCATCCGCGTGACGTCGGAAGTTCGGCTCGATGGCAAGACTGGCGTCGAGATGGAAGCTTTGACGGCAGTCAGCATCGCCTGCCTCACACTCTATGACATGCTGAAAGCCGCCGATCGTGGCATGGTCATCGACGGCATCAAGCTGTTGGAGAAGTCTGGTGGACGGTCTGGCGCATTTGCAGTGTGAGGGTCGAGGTGGCGCTGCTTTCGGTCGATGACGCACTCGAGCGGCTGCTCGCCGACGTCGCGCCTCTGGACGCCGAGATGGTGCCCCTGGTTGATGCCAATGGCCGCACCCTCGCGGCAGACCTCGTGGCACGCCATGCGCATCCAGCGTTCGATGCATCAGCCATGGACGGTTATGCCGTGCGCGCAGCCGACGTGTCGCGACTGCCCGCGCCGCTGGCGGTCATCGGTGAGGCTGCTGCGGGGCAGGCCTTCGAGGGGCCGATCGGACCGGGAGAGGCGGTCCGCATCTTTACTGGCGCCATGGTTCCGGCTGGCGCGGATCTGATCGCAATCCAGGAAGACACGACTCGGAGCGGAGCAACGGTCGAGGTGCAGACACTCGAGTCCGGCACGACGTACATCCGACGCCAGGGGAGCGATTTCAACGCCGGCGACAGGCTTCTGACCGCAGGCTCACGGTTGTCTGCGCGCACGCTGATGCTCGCTGCTGCGATGGGCCATGGGTCCGTGCCCGTTGTGCGCCGTCCGCGCGTGGCGTTGGTCGCAACGGGTGATGAACTCGTTCTGCCTGGCGAACAGAGGGGCCGGGACCAGACGATCTGCTCAAACCCTTTCGGGATTTCGCCCCTGGTGCGGAGCGCTGGAGGTTCGCCCCTGTTCCGAGGGATTGCGCGCGACGATCGCGATGCGCTGCGGCGGGAGCTCGAAGCCGCCCTCGCTGGGTCCGACGTGGTCGTGACGATCGGCGGCGCGTCTGTCGGCGACCATGATCTCGTCGGGCCCGTACTGAGCGACATGGGGGCCACGATCGACTTCTGGAAAGTCGCAATGCGCCCCGGCAAGCCTTTGATGTTGGCCCGGCTTGGTGAAGCCCGAATTCTCGGCTTGCCCGGCAACCCCGTCTCAGCGCTTGTTTGCAGCCGTGTATTCCTGATGCCTTTGATTGCCCGCCTGGCAGGACGGCCAGGCAGCGAAATGGCCGCACACCCTGCACTGCTCACCAGGTCGCTCGAAGCAAATGGCCCGCGACTGCATTACATGCGCGCCACGCTAGAGCGCGATGGCGGAACCTTCCAAGTCACGCCCGCGGCCTCGCAGGACAGTGCTCTGATCAGAACGCTGGCCACCGCCAATGCGTTCATTGTCCGCCATCCGGGGGCAGAGGCTGCCGAGGCCGGCTCAGCCGTCGACGTTCTGCCAATCGACTTTTGAGCGTTTTGGCGCCAACGCGGGCCCAAGGCTCTGAGGTCAGCCGGCCAGTTCGGCTGCGTGCTGTAAAAAAAACCTTGCGGTGGGGCCTTGAAACACTTGCGGAACCTAACCGGAACATGTAGCAGTGCGTTGGGTCTTGATCGACCCGCGCTCGTGACGCGCGGCGTGTCACACTGCATCAGGCGATGGTCACGACACTCATAGGCCGGCGAAACGATTGAGTAGCTGGGCGATCACGCGGGCGAGCGCGGGCCTGATCGGCGCTTGAGACCAAGTGCCATGCGCCGGAACGCCAGTTGCGCACCGGCAGCAAACGAGACGGAGCGTCCGCATGCTGACACAAAAGCAGAAAGACTTGTTGTTGTTCATCCATGAACGACTGCAGGCTGACGGCGTGCCGCCGTCATTCGACGAGATGAAGGAAGCGCTCGAGCTCAAGTCGAAGTCTGGCATCCATCGCTTGATCACGGCGCTCGAGGAACGCGGGTTCATCCGCCGCCTTCCACACCGTGCCCGTGCGCTAGAGGTTGTGAAGCTTCCGGAGAATGCTGGGCGAACCACGCCGGCGGCGGCGCGCCCAAACCTCAGGAGCATCGATGGCGGCCTGGCGGATGGCACACGCGCTGACCCTGCGACTGCAACGCGGTCGAAGCCCAGTTCAACGATCATCGACAGTCGTACGGTTTCCGTCCCTGTTATGGGGCGGATCGCCGCCGGTTCACCGATCAGCGCGATCGAGACCCATACGCACGACATTGCCTGCCCACCTGACCTGCTGACCAATGGCGAGCATTTCGCGCTTGAGGTGCGTGGGGATTCGATGATCAACGCCGGTATCCACGACGGCGATATGGTGATCATCCGACGGTGCGACACGGCCGAGAACGGGACCATTGTCGTAGCGCTCGTCGGTGGTGAGGAGGCAACGCTCAAGCGTCTTCGCAAGCGTGCAGGGCGTGTTGCACTCGAGGCCGAAAACCCTGAGTACGAGACTCGCGAGTTCGGACCAGGCGAAGTGGAGGTTCAGGGGCGCCTCGTTGGGCTAATGCGTCGCTATTGACGAGAGAACAGGCCTTGCGGCGCCCGTTCGGCGGTCCAGGCGTCAAATCCAGCCAACGCTTGGACACCGGCCCGGGATCTGGGTTCGCCTTCACTGGGTGCGGACTTCGGCCCAGTACCCGCTTTCCATCGTTCGTCGGTTACCCTCATCAGACGCCGAAACGTACGACGGAAAGCAGAGGGCACGGGCAACATATTGGGTCTCATACCGCTTTTCGATCAGAAGCCCCTGGACGGCCGGTGTTACGGATGGTGCAGGGACTTCTGATCGGCGGTACTAGGTTATCGAGCGTGAGATTGAGGTGAAATCGTACTGGGGCCACGGGTGCGGCCCCGTGCGAACCCTACCGTCCTGGCGCGGACCAAGTCGGCCGACCGAGGCACGCGGGAGGTTCCAAAAAGACCGTCGTGCCGTCAGCTCTCGACCAGGAGATGCACAATCGAGGCCGCGAAAATAGAGCGTCCAGCCTGTATCGGTTCGCGATCATCGTCGACATTGATCGATTCCGTGACCAAGACGGCCGCACCCTTTGGCAGCTCGAGCATGCAGCGCTCCCGCGGCGTTGCTGCGCGCGCGCTGATGCGTGTCTCAGCCCGGTGATAATTTCGAATGCCGAGGGCAGAAAGCGCTGCCGTGAGTGTCTCGCAGCGCTCCATCAACCGTGGCAGGCGCTCGAAACGGTCCCCGGGCAGCCACGACATCGACCAGCAGATCGGTACGTCATTAGCCAGTCGCAGGCGCTCGAGTTGGACCACTGGCGCACGCTCAGCAATACCGAGCGCGCGCGCCATTTCTGGTGGCGCCGTCGTAATTTGCGAGGAGAGCACGCGCCCACCCGGATCGCGCCCCGCGGATCGAATGATCTCTGAAAACCGCGTTCGATCGTGGATCGGATACTCGATACGGGAACTCGACACAAAGGTGCCCCGCCGTGGTGAGGCTTCGATCAGGCCGCGGCGTGACAGCTCTGCGAGTGCGCGTCTCAACGTGTGTCTATTGACCCCGTACGCAGCCGCAAGCTCGGTCTCGGTCGGCAGGCGCATCCCTTCGACCCAGGACGAATCCCGAATTTTCGTCGTGATGTCGTCCGCGATCTGGCGCCAGACTGCGATTCCCTCGGCACGGGAAAACGGAGGGTGCGCCCGCGTTACGGGTCCATGCGCCTTCGTCAGCGGTTTGCTCATTTCACCCTCCAACACGGAGACCTCGAGCGGCACCGTGCGTCGACGCGATGGAAGTTCGGAACGTATGCCACCCGCGCGCGTCGCTGCGGCGTTGCCGTTGGCGCGGCTTGGCGGTTGGGAACGCGCATGCAGCTTAGTCAAGCGGTCACGTCGGCCAACTCGGGTGCCATCGCAACACACTGGCAGGGGAGCCTGATCACAGACCCCATCGACCATCGCCGCTCATGCACTGGGTAAACAGCCGCAGCACCGACGTCAACTGGCTTGAGCAGGTATGTATTCCAATGCGTTACCTCGCCCTGCGTGATGTCGCGGCGCAGGTGCACGTGCGCAAATGCTCCGACCTGATGGCAGCAACTGACCCGTCGACCGCATCAAGGAAGCGATCATAAATGGCCGCTGTACGCCGCGCCGTCGCAATCGCCTCGGCGGAGCGTAGTGCGACCACGATGTGCGCCCTGCGTCGCGCCCTCGCCTTCGATACCAGGCGAGGGCGTCGGTCGACGATCTCGCGAGCGCGCAGCAGCTTATCCTGGAGGGTCGGCGTGCGTTCCAACGATCGGATTGCGTGACGCCGCGGTCTGAGGGCGGGATAGGTGAAAGCCGACGCGGCCGGCCCGCTCCACCGCACGCCGAGGGGAGCATCAAGGCGGGCGACGAGCGACACGATCGTGCGCGCCAACTGTGCCTCCGTGTCGACAGCCAAGGACTGCGATGTCATCGCGGGCGTGGACGCAGGCTGACGAGCTAGGCGCGCAGCGTCGAGGCGATGGAGCCTCTGGGCGGCATCGGCGAGGCGGCGGCGCGCGCGCAACTCTGCTGAATGAATACCGGCAGCACGCTCGCGCATTGGCGCCAACTGGTCGGCATAGAACTTCAGCATGCCGGGCACACCTGTGCAGAGCGACGGCGTTGGCGGTTGAGCGAGGTAATCCTTCATTTCAATCACGATCCGGCGGACCAGCCAGTAGAAGCGGCCATCGTCCTGGAACGCACTGAGCCGCCCGTTGGTGGCGAGTGTATCGGTCAGCAACGAAAGGTCGTCGCGCTCGCTGCGGTTCGGTTGCGGGTCCGCGTCGCTGCGAAACAGCGTGAGGTCCTCGATCAGGGTGGGCGTTGCGCGGGTCCACTGCTGGCAGCGCGGCCGACCATCGGGGGCAATGGCCTCTGCGAGGCAGACTTGGCCACGATGTTGAAGGGGCCTGACACGGCCATCTGCTGTGATCCTGCGGTCGATCCCAGTTGGCCTGACCCGTGTATAGAACGTCCAGGGGCCGCGCCGTTCGCTGAGGTGTTCGGCTCCAACGTTTTGCGCTGGCCGATCAGGTTCGAGCAAACGCGCCAGCGCCTGATCGAGGCTGTCGGACAGGTCGGGCCCAATCGATTGGAGAGCCTGATGGTAAGCCTGGGAACACGGGGCGTCACCGTTCGCGGCCGGCGTGGCGGCGCCTTGTTGCATGGGCAAGAGGCAAGCGAGAAGAGCGAGGCAGCTCCTTCGGCCCCATGCGCCGCCACGAGAGCCTAATCCGACCGTCGGTAGTCGAGACCAGCCTTCCCAAAGCGTGGGCCGCCCCCAACGCCGCATCAACGCAATCCGCACTCTTCCATCCCCACTGCTTGAACGACCACCGAACGTCCCGGCAACGCCACGAAAGCGGTGACCCAAAGCCGTGCCAACGCGCAGGACGAGACATCCGTATGGCGATGAACGACAGCTAGCAACATTCGTTGCAGCCCCGCGCGCCATAATCGCTGCATCGTGGCGACCGTCTATCGTTTGGGCGCGACATGAGGGCCACGAGTACCGCCGATCAGAAGTCCCTGCACCCTCCGCAGCACGCGCCGGACGGGGACGTCTGATCGAAAAGCGGCAAGAGATTCATTATGGTGCTAGTAAGCCTTGCTTGCTGACGTTCGCTTCGGCGTTTGACGAGGGTGACAGACGAACTCCGGAAAGCGGTGACCCGTGTGGCGCACGCCGAAGGGTTGAGGGTGCGGCAACGACGGGTCCGCGTTCGGCCTGGACAAAAGTGCTGCAAGCCTCACCCCATGGATACGTGCTGCGCGGTCGGTCGACTAGGCAAGATCGCGCGGGGTGGTCATGGTCCGTCGGACCGCAGCTCCCGTCCCGGACATACCCTTTGCCGCTCATCCTCGCCCTTTCAATCGCGTGTTTCGCCGGCGCCATCTCGATCCGGCTCATCGACCCAATCATTCCGGACATTGCCCGCGCCTTCATGGTTGAGCCGGCCGTTGCAGCGCTGCTCGTCTCCGCGTTCACGTTTCCCTACGCCCTCGGCCAGCCGATCCTCGGCCCCCTGGGCGATTCAATCGGCAAGGTCCGGGTGATCAAAGCTGGGCTCGGGGTGCTCACGGTCTGCCTTGCTCTCACGGCGATCGCGCCAGACTTCGAGACTATGGTGGTCGTGCGTGCGCTCGGCGGGCTCGCGGGCGGCGCCATTATCCCCGTCGCACTCGCAATGGTCGGCGATCGAGTCGCCTACGACCAGAGGCAGGTCGCGCTGTCAAAGATACTCAGTGCAATGCTGATGGCGCAGTTCGTCAGCCTCATCGGCTCGGGGCTCGTCGCTGATCTGATCGGGTGGCGCTATTCCCTCGGGCTCGGCGCGCTGATTTCGGCGATCGCATTCGTGATTTCGATGTTTTCGCTGAAGCCGCGCAACGTTCAGCGTGAACCGTTCACGATCTCAGGTCTGAAGTCGAACTATGCCGAGGTTTTTGCCAATCCGCTGGCGCTGGTGTGCTTCATCGCCGTGTTCGTCGAAGGCGTGCTGATCTTCGGCATTCTGCCTTACGTCGCCATTCTGCTCGAGAAGACCGGACGCGGCGGCGTGTTCGAGGCCGGATTCGTGATCGCAGGCCTCGGCATCGGCGGCCTTGTGTATACGACAGTTGTCAGGCGCGTCCTGGTCCGTCTCGGCGGAATGCTGAGGCTGATCACGTTCGGAGGCACGTTTGCGGCTTTCGGATTTCTGGGCATCGCCTTGCAGGCACCCTGGCCGGCCGAAGCTTTAGCATTCGGCGTTCTGGGCTTTGGTTTCTATGCTATCCATAATTCATTGCAGACGCAGGCAACCGAATTGGCGCCGCATCATCGCGGCTCGGCCGTCGCCCTGCACGCGTTCTTCTTTTTCCTCGGCCACGCGGCCGGCCCGCCCCTCTACGCCCTGGCGTTCGACACGATCGGTGTCCAGGCAACACTCAGCGTTGCCGCTGTTGCTGCGGTGTGTGGCGGTCTCCTGCTTTCCCGGTTGTTGGGGCGTCGGGCAGACGGCAAGTGAGGTCGCGGGCGTGCGGTTGGCCGGGGCCCGAGCGGCACGAAGCAAGCCGCCTCAGCGCCAGTTGCCAGAGTTCGTCAAGGCGATATGGTCAGGATCACCCTGCGACTGGCGCTCGAATGACAGGAAATCGTAATAGCCGCAGCGACCTTCGCCCGGGAAGGTTCGGCAGATCGCAGGGCGGGCCAGATACGCCGTGCACTTGCGTGCTCGCGTATCGAAGAACCTGCAGATGCGACCGTAGATCGGGTCTGACTTGCGGCGCATGATCTGCGTCTGACCGTGATCGTTCTTGGTGAACTTGCGCCGCGCGACCTCGAGCGTGAGCCCGAAGTGCTCGGCCAAACGCGCCAGATCCTCGTCAGTGACCGCGATGACCGGGTAGGAGCAGCAGTAGCCGGGGCAGTTGCTGCAATCATAGGCGCTCTCGTCATGACTGCTCATCGTGGTCCACTCGACATTCAGCGGGTTGGCGCTCGTGACGTATCGGTCATCGTCACGCGCAGATCCGCGTGACCCGATTCTGGCGCGCCGCGGCCGGCTGACTTCGGCGCGGGGCTTCCATCGTCTGCCCATTCGACCGCAGCGATGGGCCGCGACGCGCGATGCTCAGGTGACCCATGCAGAGCGCGCGGTTGCGTTGACAAGAGCCGCGTTTCAAGTACCGCCGATCAGACAACCTTGCACCATCCGAAACACCCGCCTGCCAGGGACTTCTGATCGAAAAAGCGGTACAAGAAGGATTGTCTTGCTCGTACCCTTTGCTTTCCGCAGTTCGTTTCGACACCTGACGAGGGTGACAGACGAACTCCGGAAAGCGCGTACTAGAGTGGCTCTGCACAAACGTGTTCGGCATCGGATCCCTTGGAGGCGCGCTGTGGTTCATCCTTCTGGTACTTCACCTTTCGACCTCTCGGGAACTGTCGCCATCGTGACGGGTGGCAATGGCGGTATCGGGCTCGGCATGGCAAGTGGCCTCGTGCGGGCCGGGGCGAGTGTTGTCATCTCTGGCCGCGACCCAGATAAGCTCGAGCGTGCCAAGACTGAACTCTGCAGCGAGACCCCGGGGGCAAAGGTTCACGCGGTTGCAGCCGACGTGACGGAGCGGTCCCAAGTCGATGTGATGGTCGAGAACACCGTCGCCACCTTCGGTCGGGTCGACGTCCTGGTGGCGAACGCCGGGATCAACATCCGTAAGGCGCCGCAGGACTACACGCCTGACGAGTGGCACAGGATCATCGAGACCAACCTGACCGCACCATTTCTCTGTGCCCAGGCCGTCTACCCCCACATGAAACGCCAAGGTGGGGGCAAGATCATCACGATCGGCTCGATGGCCTCGATCCTCGGCTTGCCCTTTGCGGCACCTTATGCCTCGTCGAAAGGCGGGATCGTGCAATTGACGCGTGTGCTGGCCGTTGCATGGGCTAAAGACAACATTCAGGCAAACGCGATCCTTCCAGGCTGGATCGACACGGACCTGACTCGCGGCGCACGACGCGACATCGACGGGCTTCACGACCGCGTGACGGGGCGTACGCCCGCCGGACGCTGGGGCGAGCCGGCCGATTTTGGTGGAATCGGCGTGTTCCTTGCCTCTCGGGCGTCTGACTTCGTGACGGGAACGGCGATCCCTGTCGATGGCGGTTACTCGATCATGGGCGGCTGACGACTGGTGTTGCGTCACTCACGCTTGGCAGGCGAGACTGCAGCAGGTGGGGACCAAGCGTGAGTGACGCAAAACTCGCGCTCGTAATGGCGTAGTGAGGCCCCGGTGCCAGTTGTAGCGGTGTTGCCATGCCGGCAATGCGGCGCTCCGCTGGTCGGACGTCTCGATCCGCCGTCGTCCCGACACACTACCGCGCCAGTGATCGCCGAGCCACAGTCTGACCTAGGTCGGGGCTTGCGTGCATCGGCGGAATGCCGCTGGCCTTGGCATTGCGGGCTGATGGTGACACCAGTTCTGCGGGGTGGCACACGCCGTCGACCAGGATCGCATGATCCCACGCGACAGTGCATTCCACTCTCATTCAGGTGAGCTTCAGCTGCGTCGGGCGAATACCCGCTGCGGCGGGTATCGCATGCGGGAAGCAGTTGATGTCAGATGTATCGCAAGTCGATCCTGAGTTTGAAACGCCGGTCAACCCTTATTCGCTGCTCGATGCCGTCAACCGCTCGAGTGACATGGCTCACACGGGCTGGCTGATCTTTCTCGGCGTGATGGCCTATTTGATGATCGCCGTCGCAGGCGTCACCCATCAGGACCTTCTGCTCGAAAAACCAGTTCAACTGCCAATCTTTGGCATCGAGATCCCTCAGCTCCAGTTTTTCCAGTTCGCCCCGATCCTGCTCGTGCTGTTTCACCTTGGAATCGTCTCGCAGTTGGTGCTTCTGTCGCGCAAAACACTGGAGTTCGATTTCGCCGTCCAGCAGCTTGAAAGTACGGTCAAGCGGACCCACCCGCTGCGTCTGGAGCTGCACAATTTCTTTTTCGTCCAGGCGATCGCTGGGCCTCATCGCAGCTGGGTGCTGAGCGTTTTCCTGCACGGCATGAGCTGGCTCACGCTCGTGATCATCCCGGTCCTGCTGCTGCTTTTCATTCAAATCAAGTTTCTGCCCTATCACGACGTGACGACCACCTGGGTTCACCGGTTGGCGCTTGTCGTCGACATCGTGATGTTGCTCCTGATCGGCGTGTTTCTAATTCGGGCAGAACCCTCGTTCTTCTCGGCGGTGTTTCGCACCATCCGCCACCATCCGCTCGGGTTTCTCTCGACGACGTCCGTGTTCACGCTCGTCACAATATTCTCGTTCTTCGTTGCCACCGTGCCGGGTGAGCCACTCGACCGGCTTGTGCAGCGCGCGCGTGCCGCCGAGGCTTCTGCCAGCGCTGGCGGAGAGTTCCCGATCGCCATCGGGTTCGTGATCCCGTTTCTCGAAGCCCGGCCAGACGGTTCGCTGTTCGGACTCTTTCACCGCAACCTTATCGTCACCGATACCGATCTCGTTCGGTCCGACAGTATGCGGGTTGGTGAAACCAGCATCAATCTTCGCGACCGCGATTTGAGGTTTGCCCGGCTCGACCGGTCCGATCTCCAGTCAGCCGACCTCACAGGCGCAAACCTCGATGGCGCGAGCCTCGTTGGAACCGATCTGCGCGGTATTCGATTGCAGTGCACGGATGTGACGCTGCTCATTCTAACCGACGATCGCGAAGCGGCGCGCTGCGCAAGCGCACGGAACGCGGATTTCAGCCGCGCGAACTTGACCGGCGGTCGGTTCGTCGGCGTCGATTTGCGAGGGTCGAAGCTCGAGGAAGCCAACCTCAGCGATGCCACCATGACGTATTCTTTGCTGGCAGGTGCGAACTTTTCCTCGGCCAAGCTCCATCGCGCAGACCTAACCGGAGGGGTCAAAGCCCAAGGTGCGAATTTTCTAATTGCCTCGCTGATGGGGGCAGACCTGACGGGCGCACAACTCCAGTTCGCTGACCTCTCGAGCGCCTCCTTGCAGGGTGCGATCCTCGCGCACGCCCAACTTCAGACCGCGGTCCTGCGTGACGCGGACCTCGAGGGCGCAGACCTCCAGCGGGCTCGGCTGCACGGCGCAGACCTGACCGGTGCGAATCTGCGCGCAGCAGACCTCAGATGGAGTGGCATCTGGATGACGGCGCCGCCGACGCGCGGCGCAGTTGAGATCGGTGATCTCTCGCTCGCGGCGATGGAGCCGCCGACAGACGCAGAAAAGCGCTCGCTGACCAATACGATCAATGCGATGGGCGATGAGCGGGTGCGGGGAATGGTGCGGGACGGCTTGCGCCCCCTGCTTGACGTGCAGCGTTCCGAAGCGTGGCGCGACAGCGATCAAGCTCTGATCTGGCGCGAGCTTAGGCGCTTGCAGCAGTTCGCAGTCGACGACCAGGCCTATCGCGCGGGCCTTACGGGCTACCTCGCGCAGCTCGCATGTCGCCGCCGTTGGCTCGATGGGTCAGTTGCAACAGGCGTCGCAAGGCGCGCGCGCGGCCAGAACTTTCGAGGTGCGGTCGCCGAGATTTACAGCGCGATTTCAAATGGGTCTTGCATGCCAGGCCAGTCCGTCAGGTCCGACCTCTTGCTCGACCTCTCGGTGCTGTCAGAGCGCGATCCATGACGCTGCAGATGCTGTCCGACCACCGGAAAATGTAAGCGTGCAGGAATTGCGCTTGCAACGACCGCTGCGCAAGAGCTAGAACAATAGCAGAACATTCCGGCGCTGCGTCACGCGAGGGTGCCGTTTCGCTTTCGTGGCGTCTCGAGCGAGGAGATCATATCCCAGTCCCGCCATCAGAAGTCCCTGCACCATCCGCAACACCCGCCTTCCAGGGACCTTTGATCGAAAAGCGGGACGAGATCCAATACGTTGCTAATCCACTTTGCTTTCTGACGTTCGGTTCGGCGCCTGACGAGGGTGACAGACGAACTGCGTAAAGCAGGTCCTAGTGTCGCGTCACTCACGCTTGGTCCCCACCTTCTGCAGTCTCGCCTGCCAAGCGTTGGTGACAATAGCAACCCATCAGCCGCCTCGGCCTAGCAAGGAACAACCTCTTGAGGTGGCACAACTAGAGGGGCCCGGCGCAATGACGGCGTTGCGCGCACTCGACCGTTGGCAGGTTCCTGGTTCTGGATGCGCGTGTCTCGATGCGCCAGGATTGGAATCGATGGAATGCCTGATCTGTGGGCAATGCGTCGGGGTGTGCGAGCAACGCGTTCGAGTCGGTTTATCAACAGAGGCGCTTGCGCCACGTTCTGGACCTGACATTCGCGTCCCGCTGCTGCAAGGTCCAGAGAAGTGTCAGAAAGAGAGGTCGGTCCATGGCTGGTTCTGTGAACAAGGTGATCCTCGTCGGCAATCTCGGCCGTGACCCGGAAGTTCGGCGCACGCAGGACGGCCGGCCGATCTGCAACCTCAACGTTGCCACGAGTGAGAGTTGGCGCGATCGAAACTCGGGCGAGCGTCGCGAGAAAACCGAGTGGCACCGGGTCGTCATTTTCAACGAAGGGCTTTGCAAGGTTGCCGAGCAATACTTGCGCAAGGGGTCGAAGGTCTACATCGAGGGCCAGTTGCAGACGCGGAAATGGCAGGATCAGTCCGGCCAGGAGCGTTATTCGACTGAGGTCGTTCTGCAGAACTACAATGGCACGCTGACAATGCTGGATGGTCGCGAAGGCGCCTCGAGCGGAATGAGTGATGGCGGCCAGAGTGGCTATGGCGGCGAGCGCGACCGCAGCGATTTCGATGGGCCTGGCGAGCGCAGCAGCTATGGCGGTGGCGCGGGTGGTGGGCGGCGCGGCGGTGCGGCACCGGCCGATTTCGACAAGCCGATGGACGACGAGATCCCGTTCTGATCGAGGGGGCAATCCGTCGGTCCCGCGGTCGCCTGACTACGCCGAAACCCGCGTCCGACGTCGGCTTTGACGCTATCGGATCAAATCGGATCCTGGCCCGGCGCGGCTGCGGAGGTTAGCTCTGATGCTGGACTTGACCACGTTATCCTTTCGCGACGCCCGATCCGAGGATCTGCATGCCGTCGTCGGACTGCTCCATGACGATGTTCTTGGACGTGAGCGAGAAGTTCGGTCCGACCCGCCGGCGCCGGAATATCAGGCCGCGTTTGCAGCAATCGATCGTGACCCGAACCAGAGACTTCGCGTTGCTGTCGTCACTCCCGATCTGCAGCAAGAGGTCGTTGGCTGCCTGCAGTTGAGCTTCATTCCAGGCCTGTCGCAACGAGGCAGGTGGCGCGCACAGATCGAAGGCGTCAGGGTGGCCTCGCGCCTGAGGGGCCTTGGTATTGGCCGGCAATTGATCGAAGATTCCATTGCGATCGCTCGCGATGCGGGCTGCGGCGTCGTCCAGTTGACGTCCAGCCTCGCGCGGACGGATGCCCGCCGGTTTTACGAGGGGCTAGGGTTTGCGGCGACTCACGCAGGCTTCAAACTCGATCTGCGCAGCTGACGCCTGCAGCGCATCCCATCGCCCGAGGGCCAAGAGGGGCCAGCCTCGCGCTGTGGCCGAATGGCACGCAGCTTGCGCCAGAAGCCAAACGCTTGGCTGCTTGGTGCTGACATGCTGTTGCGATTGACATCGATCATCGGGGCGCTTCTGCTTTCAGCCGCTTCGATTGCCATGACGCTGACGGCTCTCGAATTGCTCGTTTTCCGGACCATTCTCGTCCCGGACGATCTTCTGCCAAACGTCACGATAGATAGCGTGGTTCGCTATGAACCCAACCGAGTCGCGGTGTTCCGCCACCCGGATGGCTCACGCACGACGGTGCGGATCAACGCCCAGGGTTGGAACGCGACCCGTCCGAGCTATGACATCGAACGCGCTGAGAACGTACTCCGCGTCGCCGTCGTCGGCGATTCCTACGTCCACGGCGGCTTCCTCGAGCTCGAACACAACGTCCCGCATCGCTTGGAGATCGCGCTTCGGGCACAAGGCCGCGAGGCTGAGGTGTATCAGTTTGGGATGGATGGCGCACCGCTGAGCCAGTATCTGCACATGCTGCGCGTCGAAGTCCTAAAGTACCGGCCAGATGTCGTCGTCATTCCGCTGATCCACAATGATTTCGACGAGATGTATCGTGGACTGAGAACCAGATACGCGTCTGCATTCCTGAAGCTGGCGCGCTCGGACTGTGGCTCAGTGATCGAAGTCCCGCCAGCTGAATTCAAGCCGGGGCTGGCCGACCGCCTCCGCCAGTTC
>JBHJOC010000081.1:0-23664 GCA_050330095.1 Hyphomicrobiaceae bacterium | reverse complement strand
AGCCGCACCAGGAGCTGACCTCAGAGCCCCGTCGAACCAAAACCGCCATCCCCACGCTCGGTTGCGCCGAGGGCGTCCGCCACCCCGAAGTGTGCGCGAACGACCGGGGCGACGACGAGCTGAGCAATACGCATCCCGTGCGTGATCTCGAAGGGCGCGCTGCCGAGGTTGACGAGCAGCACCTGCACCTCGCCGCGATAGTCACTGTCAATGGTGCCTGGGGCATTGAGAACCGTCACGCCGTGCCGAGCCGCAAGGCCCGACCGCGGTCGCACCTGACCTTCGAATCCGTCGGGCAGGGCAAGCACAAGTCCGGTTGGAACCATGGCGGTCGCCCCTGCAGCGATCGTTACGGTCTGGCCCTGGCCCAGTGCTGCCCGCAGGTCTGCTCCCGCAGCACCTGCCGTCTCGTAGGCCGGAAGCGGGAGGTCGGCTGCGTGGGCCAGACGGCGACACAAGATAACTGCGGCAGCTTGATCGTTCGAGGTCAGCACGGGCGAGCACCTGAACCCATCGCGGTTGCAACTTTTTCGACCAGTCGCCGCGCGACGGTCGACTTGTCGGCCTCCTCCCAGGTTTCGATCGTGGCCTTGGTCAGGATGTGAACGCGGTTGCGGTCCCCGCCCATGACGCCACCAGCGATGCCCGACGTCGTGCCGACATCGTTTGCCACGATCCAGTCGCAGCCCTTTCGCGCGAGCTTGGCGGCAGCATTCTCGATCACAGCCTCGGTCTCTGCAGCAAACCCGATCACGAGGTGAGGGCGGTCGTGGAGCCGGCGCGCAACGGTTGCAAGGATGTCCGGATTTTCGACCAGTTCCAAGGTTGGCGGGGCGCCGCCCGCGGTCTTCTTGAGCTTCTGTTCCGCTTCACGCGCGATGCGCCAATCGGCGACGGCGGCTGCGAAGATCGCAATATCAGCCGGCAGGGCCTGCTCGACGGCAGCGAGCATCTGCTCGGCCGTTTCCACCGTGATCGTCGTCACACCGCGCGGCGCTGAAAGGCGCGTCGGGCCTGAGACGAGGGTGACTGATGCGCCAAGGTCGCGCGCTGCTTCCGCAATCGCATAACCCTGCTTGCCCGACGAGCGGTTGGCGATGTAGCGCACAGGATCAATCGGCTCATGGGTTGCCCCTGCTGTCACGAGCACACGACGGCCACCCAACGGCTGCCCCAGGCTCGAATGCATCGACGCGTGGCGCGCACCCGCGACACGGTCGACTTCAGCGACGAGGTCCTGAGGCTCGACCATCCGCCCGACACCAGCCTCGCCGCGCTCAGCCATCTCGCCGGTCGCCGGTCCGACGACGATGACGCCGTCGCCGCGCAACGTCTCGATATTGCGGCAAGTTGCCGGGTGGGCCCACATCAAGGGGTTCATGGCAGGCGCAACGATCACCGGCTTGTCGGTTGCAAGCAGCAGCGTGCTGGCAAGGTCATTGGCAAGCCCATTCGCCATCTTGGCGAGCAGGTCTGCAGTCGCGGGCGCGACGAGAATGACATCGGGCTCGCGGGCCAGTCGGATGTGGCCGATGTCGTGTTCGTCGGCGCGGTCGAAGAGGTCCGTGAAGACGCGGTCGCCCGTCAGGGCTTCGAAGCTCAGAGGGGTCACGAACTGCTGCGCTGCCCCGGTCATGACGACCCGCACCGATATGCCAGCATCACGCGCACGGCGAACAAACTCAAGACTCTTATAGGCAGCGATGCCGCCTCCGACGATCAACAGACACCGCATGTCAACCCATCCAGTCCAAGCGCTTCGGTCGGCACGAGTGGGCGCGCGGGTCGCGAGCGCCCATGAACCACGTCCGGGCTTGATCCTTGGTCTTCAGGCAGCGCAACCCGCAGCTGCACGGATCCGTTTTGGCCGTCGACATTAGCGGGCCGCCCCATGCCCCAGCAACAGCGTTAGCAGATGAGCCCGGTTCGAGTCAGTCGGCCGAACTCTGGGGACCTCGTGTTCCGTCTCCGACATTTGGTTCCCTATTCAGCACCCGATTGACCAAGTGTCGCAGACACAGGGAACACTAGCAACCTCATGATTCTATTGTTGCTTTTTCCACCAACGCTTGGCAGGCGAGATTGCAGGAGGTAGGGCCAAGCGTTAGTGGCGCAACACTCGCACCCGTTTTCCGGAGTTCGTCTGTCACCCTCGTCAGACACCGGAGCGAACCGAGGAAAGCAGAGGGCACGAGCACCACATTGGATCTCGGACCGCCTTTCGATCAGAAGTCCCGCCAGGTCCGTGTTGCCGATGGTGCAGGAACTTCAGATCGGCGGTACCAGCAAGACTTCGCCGGCCGCAGGAGATCCGCGTTAGCGTTTGATTCTGCGAATTTTGTGATGCATACGCGCCGCACCTGACCCTTCTGGCCCTGAATCAGTTCAAGAAATTCCGGCTTCCGTGCAAGCCTACGGGGCTTGATTGATTAACAATCGGAACGGGTAACTCCGTCATCCTGTCGACAAACTTTAACTTTGCTGCGCATGCTGTATGCCTGATCGGCGCCTGGGCTGACCATCGGCGCGAAGCCGATTGCCCCACCTGATATCGCAGAGACACATGAGGTTGGATTCGTGAGTAGCGTTGGTCCCGACTCGGCGAACGAGCGTTCGACGAAAGACGTAGTTTCCCCGCCGTCGCTCCGCAACGCCAAGGTCGTCTTGTTGACGGGTGCCACTGGCTTCGTCGGTGGTTTCATACTGAAGGAGCTTCTCGATCAAACGGACGCACGCGTCGTTTGTCTTGCGCGCGGCCACATGATCGGCCGTTCTGCGCTGGGGCGCGTTCGGGAAAAGGCAATCGAAGTCGGGATTGATCTCGAGGTGTTCGATCAACGTGTGTCGGTGGTGCCTGGCAACATCGACAAGGACAAGTTCGGCTTGGCCGACCCCGCTTACGATGCGCTCGCACTCCAGGTCGACGCGGTCTTCCACCTGGCGGCGCGGCTCAATTACGTCGCGAGCGCAGAAAGCCTCATGCGCGCCAACACGGAAAGCGTTCGTCGCGTGCTGCGGTTCTGTCGTGATGCCGGTGATGCAACACTGCATTACGTTTCGACATCGGGCGTCTTCATGTCGCTCGAAGCGCTGGAACTCGGCTACTTGAGCAGGGACGTCCCGCTGGAGCTCTACAAGTCCCATCCGATTGGATATTTCGGCTCCAAGTGGGCGGCTGAGCTGCTCGTGCGTGAGGCGCGCGCGAATGGCTTGCCGGCTCTGATTTATCGCCCAAGCTTCGTTGGCGGCACGCTGGATAGCGGCTATTTGCCCCCGCGCGACCTGACCCGCACATACCTGGAGGCCTGCCTTGAGGTACGGGCGATGCCCGATATTGATTTCGTGATCGATATCATCCCAGTCGACACGGTCGCCAAGGCCGTTGTCTCTGTTGCTGTGATGAGCGATCGCCCGAGGCTCGACTGGAACATCTGCAATCCATCACCCGGTGTGCTCGCCCGTCTGGCGCGGACCGTTCCTGCAATCGGCTATCGCTTGCAGGCCGTCGACTACGCCGAGTGGTGCGCGCTCCTTCACAAGGGCGCACCCTCGTTCGCGAAAAATCTGATGAAGTTCGTAACACGGCGTGCGCCTGACATGCCTGGAGGCCTCATCGCCTATTTCGCCCAGGTCCCAGCAGCCCCCGCACACCTGATTGACACGAACGAGGCCCTGGCACCGCTCGGTCTGACGTGTCCGCCAGCGGACACGATGATGCTGCAGAGTTATCTCGGCCATGTCAGTGGCGCACAGGAAGTCTCAGCGGCGATGTAAGCTCGACCCGACCAGGGATCGTTGGCCATCACGACGGGGGTGGCGGTCGCTCGACCTGGTGCCCGCTTTCCGTCGTTCGTCTGTGACCCTCGTCAAATGCCGAAACGAATTTCGGAAAGCAAAGGGTACGAGCAGCATATTGGATCTCGTCCCGCTGCGCGATCAGACGTGCGTGGCCGGCGCGCGTTGCGGATGGTGAAGGGACGTCTGATGAGCGGCACGAGGGGCATTCGGCTCCAGGATGACGTCGAACGGACACGGCGCGGTTTGTTCGCAGGATCAGGATCAAGGCCTCGAGCGCGTTGAGAGCGGTTCAGGTTCAAGCCCGCAAGGTTTCGACAGGCCATGGTTGGCTTGGCCTGACCTCGATTGGCCTGACCTCGATTGACCAAGTGTCGGAGACACGGGGAACACGAGCAACGTCATGTGTCTCGTGTTGCTTTTATCACTAGCGCTTGGCAGTCGAGGCTCCGGGAGGTGGGGACCAAGCGTGAGTGACGCAACACGCGGCTTCGCTTGGCCAAGTCAGTCGGCAGCCCCGACCCGCCATTCAATTCCGCCGCGCTCGAAATTGATCTACGGTTCCCGGAGGACAACGGGAGCATAGACATGGCGCCAGTCGACCCACCACAACCAAGCGATGCAGCCAACGGCGCCGTGCCCGACGCTGCCACGGACGACACAGCCGCACACGCGCGGGAGCGGCGCGCATACGAACTCGGATATGACATTCCGGCCCGCATCGGCATGGACGAGCGGGATATCCAAACGCCCTGCCTGATCCTCGAACTCGATGCGCTGGAGCGAAACATTGCGCTGATGGGCGCGCGCGCTCGCGAGATGGGGGTCCGGCTTCGCGTGCACGGCAAAATGCACAAGTCGGTCGATGTGGCGTTGTTGCAGATCGCCGAGGGGGGCGCGTGCGGCGTGTGCTGCCAGAAACCCAGCGAGGCTGAAGCCTTCGTGCGCGGGGGCATCAGCGACGTGATGGTGACGAACCAAGTGCGGGATCCTGTGAAGATTGATCGGTTGGCAGCCTTGCCCAAGCGTGGCGCGCGCGTCTCCGTTTGCGTCGATGACGTCAAAAATGTTGAAGAGTTGTCTAAGGCAACGCAACGCCATGGGACGACGCTCGGCGCTCTCGTCGAGATCGATTGCGGGGCTGGGCGGTGTGGTGTCGTCGAGCCTGCAGACATCGTCATGATTGCCAGGGCCATTGATGCCGCTGATGGCCTCGAGTTCCTTGGCCTCCAAGCTTACCAGGGCGCCATGCAGCATCTCGAGACGCATGCGGAGCGAGTCGCGAAATTCGAGATCGTACGCAAGATGGTCGGCGACGCGATCGCGGCCCTCGAGCGGGCAAACCTCAGATGCGAGATCGTCGCAGGCGCTGGCACGGGAAGCTTTGAACTCGAAGGTACGTCAGGACTGTTCAATGAACTTCAGTGCGGCTCCTACGCATTCATGGACGCCGACTATGGCCGTATCCGCGATGCTGACGGGCGGCGGCTTGACGAGGGGACTTGGGAGCCGGCGCTGTTCCTTCTCACCTCGATCATGAGCCACGTGAAAGTTGACATTGCCATCTGCGATGCTGGCCTGAAGGCGCAATCGGTCGATAGCGGCTTGCCCGTCGTCTACGGTCGGCCCGATATCCGCTATCTCAAGTGCTCCGACGAGCACGGGGTTTTGGCAGACCCGAACGGTGCGTTGAAGATCAACGAGAGACTGCGCCTGATCCCAGGTCACTGTGATCCAACGTGCAACATTCATGACTGGTATGTCGGCGTTCGTGGCGGCAAGGTCGAGGCGATCTGGCCCGTCACCGCACGCGGCAAGGCGCTTTAACTGAACTGTTGGGTCGACCCAATAGTCTGGCCCTAACACCTGACAGGGTGCACGCTACCGTCGGGACCCACGCGGAAGCGGCGCAAATTCGGACGGGAGCCCCGGGCTTGGCTCCCCTGTCACGATCTGTTCGACGATCGCGTCAGCTGCTGCATGGGCGATACCGAAGCTGATCTTGTATCCACCGGTCGCCGCATAGACGCGCGCGGTTTGGTCTACGAGCCCGATCTGCGGGCCGCCACGCCTCGCGCGCGGTCTGAGGCCTGCCCATCGATTGATGACCAACGCCTCGGCAGGCGCCTCTGCGAGCGGGACGCACAGCCCTCGGGCACGTGCCAGCAAAGCATCGGTGGCTGCGACGTCCGGGGCGGCATTCTTGAAAGTCGTCTCGGTCGTGCTGCCGATTGCAAGGCTGCCGTCGGTGCGCTCGACCACATACAGCCCTCGATCGAAGATCAGCGGTCGAATCAGGCGCCCCCGCCTTGTTTTGCGATCAGGCCTCAGGACGGAGACTGCGAGCGCCTGGCCCTTGACGGCCCGCCCCTCGAGGGGCCAACCGTGCCGCGCCGCAAAGGTGTAGCTCTGAGCCCCTGCAGCAAGGACCAGTGCACCGGCTGCAACGATCGGCGTACCTTCCGGGTCCTCGAGCACATGCCTGTCCGCCCGCCAGATGTGAGCTGTCGCCGTCAGGATTCTACCACCTCTGCGCTCAAAAGCGCGCGCGAGGGCTTCGAGATAGGCGCGCCCATCGATTCGCGCCGAGAGCGTCTCGACGACCACAGCCTCGAGGCTGGCGCCCAGCCTGAGCCAGTCTGGGACTGCGCTGCAGGCATCAGGTGCGACGACCGACAAGGTTGGGCGCGGCTCGATGCCCCATGTTCTCATGGCGGCCCAATGCCGCGCGGCGCCCTCGGCAGCTTGATCGGCACGGCGACGGAAGCCTTCGGTGTGGATTGGGATAACCCGGCCGCAACGCGCATATCCGACGTCAAGGCCTGTCTCGTCCTGAAGCCGGCTGACGTGCCCATGTAATCCGGCCAAAGCGTCTAGCTGAAAGCGCTGCTCGGGTGTCGGCGGCGCGACGCCGGGCAAATGCGGCATCAATGCAGCGAGCGGCGTGCCGCTTGCTTCAGCACCGAGCCCGATTGGTTCGACGAGCACAGCTGCAAGGCCCGCCCGGACCGCTGCCGAAGCAACGCTCAGACCCATGACACCAGCGCCGATGATGGCGACATCGGCAACGGGCGGTTGTGTGGTGCGCCTGGTCTGGGTCATTACTCTCCACCGAGCCGGACAGGGCACTGTGCCGCACAGAAATGCCGCACGTACGGGAGGGCAGCCATGGACGGCAGTAAAACTCACACCGAGGTCAACTGGCGGGACGGCTCGGTGCCTGTCTCGCCAATTTTCGACGATGCGTTCTTTGCCTACCATGACGGTCGCGCCGAGACGTCCGAAGTGTTCATTGCAGGCAACGCTCTCCCAGAACGCTGGGCAGAGGGTCGCGGCTGCAATGTTGCAGAACTCGGCTTCGGAACCGGGCTCAACTTTCTCGAGACCGTCCGCCAATGGCGCACGGTTGCAATGAGGCATGGGCGGCGTGCGGCGCCACGTCTCACATTCACAAGTTTTGAGCTCTACCCCATACCGGCCGAAGCGATGCTGCAAAGCCTAGCCCGCTGGGCCGATCTCGCGCCATTCGCTGCCGACTTGATCCAACGTTGGCCGCCCGCCGGCCCTGGCTTGTTCGAGATCGAGACGTTCGCGGGTCTCGATGTCTGCCTTCGCGTCCACGTCGGCGACGCGAGGGCAACGCTGCCTTCTGCAGGCCTCACCGATTCCATTGATGCCTGGTATCTTGATGGCTTCAGTCCTGCGAAGAACCCCGAACTCTGGGGCGTTGACCTGCTGACCCATGTGTTCCGGACGACGCGTGCAGGCGGTACGTTTTCGACCTACACTGCAGCGGGCTGGGTGCGACGCAACCTTGCGAACGCGGGTTTCGAGGTGCGCAAGGTCAAAGGCTATGCCGCCAAGCGCGAACGCCTTTCTGGGGTCAAGCGTCAGGCCGCACGGGCGCTGCCCGATGAACAAGCACCATGAGGTCCAGTCAGCTTTCTCGCACGCCGGCAGCACGTGACGTTAACCAAATCACGCCTGCGATCATGGTATTTCGCTCACAGCTGCTGCAACGCGGCACGAACCGACAGCCACTCGGACGCGAGCCGTCGTGATCAAATTCCGCCCGATCCTGCTGACCATTGGCGCGCTGCTCTGCGCACTTGCTGCTGCCATGCTGATTCCGGCTGCGGTCGACGCCTCGATGGGTAACGCGAACTGGCTCGTGTTCTTTACCTCGGCGCTGATCACCTTCTTCTTCGGTGGCATGCTCGTGCTGACCAACTGGAGCGACGATCGGTTCCGGTTCGGGATCCGAGAAGGCTTTCTGCTGACCACGACCAGTTGGCTGACGTTGAGCCTGTTCGCGTCGATTCCCTTTATCGGCCTGGGTCTTAGCGTGGCAGATGCAGTTTTCGAGGCAATGTCGGGGCTGACGACGACCGGAGCGACGGTCCTTACGAAACTGGAGTCTCTGCCGCGCGGGATCCTGCTGTGGCGGGCACTGCTTCAGGCAATCGGCGGGATCGGCGTCATCGTCATGGCGCTCGTCGTGCTGCCGTTCCTCAGGGTCGGCGGCATGCAGTTGTTCCAAACTGAAAGCTCCGAACGCAGTGAAAAGGTGCTGCCACGTGCGGCAGAAATCGTTACTGCGACGGTCGGCATCTACTTGGCCCTGATGCTTGCGTGCATGACGCTGTTCCTGATCTTCGGCATGACGCCGTTCGATGCCGTTTGCCATGCCATGTCGACCGTCTCGACGGGCGGATTCTCGACCCACGACGAGAGCTTCGGCTTCTTTCCGTCAGCAGCTCTCCACTGGACGGCGATCGGTTTCATGCTCGTTGGAGGGCTGCCGTTCGTGCTCTTGATCCAAGCCCTGCGTGGGCAACCTCTCGCGTTGTGGCGGGACGCGCAGGTTCGTGGCTTCTTGGCCCTGCTGATGCTCGTCACATTGATCATGACGCTGTGGCTGCTTGCGAATCGGGAGATCGAGTTCGAAGAGGCTCTGCGGCTTTCAGCTTTCAATGTCGTGTCAATCGGGACGACGGCCGGCTTCGCGACGTCGGACTACACCGCATGGGGACCTTTCGCAGTCGGTGTGTTCTTTGTGCTGATGTTCATCGGCGGCTGTTCAGGCTCGACGACGGGTGGCATCAAGATTTACCGGCTCCAGGTTGCAGGTATCATGACCCGCAGCCATCTGCTGCATCTGATGAGCCCTAACCGGATCGTGAGCCTCGCGTACAACAATCGGCGGCTGCCGGACGATGTGCCGTTCTCCGTGATCGCATTCCTGGCAATCTATCTTGCGACCATTGGGTTGTTTACGGTGATCCTGGCAGCGATGGGACTTGATCTCGTCACGTCGCTGTCGTCGGCCCTGACTGCTGTCAGCAACGTCGGCCCGGGGCTTGGCCCGATCGTTGGCCCGGCCAGCACGTTCGCCGGCCTACCCGATGCTGCAAAGATTGTTTTGGCCGTCGCGATGTTGCTCGGCCGGCTCGAGCTGTTCACGGTGCTCGTGGTCTTGCGACCGGAGTTCTGGCGATCCTGAGACCGGCCCCCGGCTCAAGGACTTGGCGGTTTCCAGCCGTAGAGCCAATCATAGCGGCTCATCAATTGTTGCGGCGGTGCAGCGCGCAGAACAGCGTCGCGCGCAGCGCTGGCTGGCCAGGCGAGATGGTAGATCCGGCCGTTGGCCCGCGCTGCAGATTGCACCTCTCGGCAACGGGCGACGCGGGACTTGCTGTAGGCAAGCAGGCGCTTCTCGATCGGCGAGCCCATGTCTGTCAGCTGATGGGCAAGCACGACAGCGTCTTCAAGCGCGAGCGCCCCCCCCTGCGCCAGGAACGGCAGAATGGGATGCGCCGCATCGCCAAGGAGGGCAATGCGGCCGGAATGAAAGCTCTCGAGCGCTGGCGGATTGAAGAGCGCCCACTGGCGCCAGTCGGCATCGTGCACGAATTCGACGGGCAGCGCTGGGGCGACCTCGGCGAGGGTTTGGGCAACCGCCTCACTTGAGAGCGGGTGCCCCCAGCCGTGCCCCGGTTCCTCGCGTTTCGTCACGAGCACAATCGCGACCTCGCGACCACCCGAAACGGGGTAGTGGACGAGGTGACCGGATGGCGAGAACCAGACACCCACCGCCGCACCGTTGAGCGGCTCCGGGACGACGCGGCGCGCAATCACCGCGCGGACGGCGCACTGGCCAGAGTAGGCTTTCAAGTGATCGGGGTGGAGATTGCGTCGGACACTCGACCACAGGCCGTCTGCACCGACGATGCAATCGGCCGCGAGATCACGACAGTCGGCGATCTCGACCACAAGCCGATCCGCCTTGCTCTGATGCCAACCCGTGACACGGCAGTCGTAGCGGACTTCGATCCCGGCGCGCTGAGCTGCGTCCAAGAGCGCGCTATGGAGGTCCCTGCGGTGCAGGACCCAGTACGGGCTGCCATGACGCTGCGCGATCCAGGAGCCGAGTGGCAACGTCGCAAGCGTCCGTGCTGTCGCACCGGAGCGGACCACGAGTGCCTCGGGTATTGAAACATGGGCAGCCAAGCCTTCGGCGACGCCGAGTTCGGCAAGCACGCGCGTCGCATTCGGTCCAAGTTGAATGCCAGCGCCTGCGACGTCAGGTGACTCCCGTGCTTCGAGTACGACCGAAGCAATGCCGCGATGGCAGAGTGCGAGCGCGAGCGCGAGGCCGCCGATGCCAGCGCCGACGATGACGATCGGGGGCTGCTGCTGCGGCATTCCGGGTCTTTCGCATGCAGTGACTGGCGTTGAACTCAACTCTGGCATCCAAGGTCAAACTCTTCACACCACCGATGACGCTCACTGATGACATCCGACGACGACGCCCGATAATGACGTCGGCAGGCACAAGCCCGAGCGCCGCATCGGCCGCTGACGCGTACCGCCGATCAGAAGTCCCTGCACCATCCGAGCTCTGAGCGTCAGGCAGCCTTGCTTTCAGCAACGACAGCACACCCGGGCGGGTCGGTTTCGAGCGGGTTCAGATCCGGGTTGTAAACATAGAGCGTCGAACAATAGGGGCAGATGATCTGACCATCGGCACCCATGTCGAGATAGACGTGTGGGTGATCGAATGGAGCGCGCGCGCCCATGCATTTGAACTCTTTCACACCGATCGAGACGCGGTCGGAACCGGCGTCGTTGGCAAAGCTCGGAACAACGGCATGGGCCATGGGTGTGTTTGCTCCGTCAGGGACATCGGGACGTTGCGCGCTTGCGGGCGCACGAGCCTTGCCAATCCGCGGCCGCGGTGGTTCGACTGCCCGCACCATTAACAGCGACGCGCGCCGAGGCCATGGTCCAATCGTTCAACTCAGACGGGTTCGAAATCGCCTATCTCGACGAGGGGTCCGGAACACCGGTTGTCCTGGTGCACGGATTTGCTTCCAATCACTCTGTCAATTGGGTCGAAACGGGGTGGGTGCGGACGCTGGTCGAGGCGGGCTATCGTGTGCTCGCCCTCGACAATCGCGGTCATGGCCAGAGCGCAGCCCCGCACGACCCCTCAGTATACGGCGCACCCGTCATGGCCGCAGACGTCGCGCGGCTGATGGATCACGCCGGTATTCCGCGGGCCCATGTCATGGGTTACTCAATGGGGGCTCGGATCACTGCCTTCCTGGCGCTCGCCGCGCCTCATCGGGTCGCAACCGCGATCTTTGCCGGCCTTGGTGGCAACATGGTCCGGCCCATGGCGGGCACCGGGCCCATTGCCGCAGCCCTCGAAGCACCGAGCCTCGATGATGTCACGAACCCCACGGCCCGCACGTTTCGCCTGTTCGCTGAGCAGACGAAAAGCGACCTGAAAGCGCTGGCCGCCTGCATCAGGTCATCGCGCGACCCGATCACCGCCGAGGCGCTTGCGACCCTGCAGATGCCTGTTCTGGTTGCGGTCGGATCGCTCGATGTGATCGGTGGGCCAGCAGACGATCTCGCCCGCCTGATCCCAAGGGGTGAGGCATGCGTTATCGAGGGCCGCGATCACATGAAAAGTGTCGGAGACCGCAGCTATAAGCAGGCCGCGCTGGAATTTTTGGCGCGTCATCGCGATGAGATCGGAGTTAGTCGATGAGCAGCAGCCCTCGCACGCCTGGAAGGCCTCGATTCGAACCGCAGGACCCCGATTTCGCCGACGTTGTAGCGCGAAGTTTCGGGCGACAGGGTCTGTTGCAAGCGTTGGGCGCGAGCTTAACCGATGTGCAACCGGGCCGCGTCGAGATCGCGGTCGACTACACTGACCGCGTCGCACAGCAACAGGGCTACTTCCACGGCGCCGTCATCGGCGCGATTGGCGACTGTGCCGGCGGATATGCGGCGTTGAGTTTGATGCCAACGGCAAGCGAGGTTGTAACCGTCGAGTACAAGGTCAACTTCCTGCGACCCGGCCGTGGCGACCGCCTCGTGGCGATCGGGCAGGTCCAAAGGGCCGGACGCTCCCTGACGGTGTGTCAGATGGAAGTTGGCACCTTTACCAGCGGCGAATGGCTCGAGACAGCGTTGGTACAGGGCACCTTCATGCGCGTGGAACTTTGATGGTCTCGCCGCACCGCAAAAAGCGGATTGAACGAATGAGAGCACGCCGGCCCTTGCCCATCGGCGCCCGCCTTTGCCGCAACCCGACCACGGACCCGACACGAGCCTGACATCGCGGCCTCCAAGTATCGCCGCCGATGCGCCGCATGCTGAGGCTTAACGCTTGTTTCAGCATGGTGGATTAGTTTCGGGCGATGCTGTGTTCGTGCGTACGCGTGTTCGTCGTTGTCGGTGCCGTCGCGTTGCTCGCGGCGTGCAGTTCGACGTCGCGCACCACACGCGACGGGTCGTCGATGAGTTCGCGGCAGTCCGCTGCGAACGCCACGCGCCCGGTACCGAACGCGACCCGCCGTCCGACCCAGCGCGCGCCCCGACGAACAGGTGAGGCCGTTGCGCTCAGCAACTGGCACCGCCTGAACGAGACGGCTTGCCTCAGCGCTGGCCTCGTCGCTCAAGATCAGTTTCGTTCACCGCGTTCGAGCCTGGGTGGGCCGCTCGGATTTTCTCTCTTCCGCGCGGAGCCAGCCGGATGCGGCGCGGCCCAGCCGTTCGTCGTGTCGGCCGCCGACAGCGGTCGCGTCAGGCTCAGTCCCGCCGCCACGCTCAGGTGTCCGATGGTCGGCGCGCTCGACGACTGGGTCCGCGATTTCGTCGCGCCCTACTCTGTCCGTTATCTCGGCTCGCCCGTCACCAGCCTGCGGGTTGCAGCATCTTATTCCTGCCGACCCATCAACGGGCAGTCAGGCAACAAGCTCTCCCAACATGGGCGCGCGAACGCCATTGATATCTCGGCCTTCACACTCGCCGACGGGCGCGTCATCACGGTGAAGCGGGGGTGGAGCGGAACCTATGACGAGGCGCGGTTCCTGCGCGCGATGCACCGCGGGGCGTGCGGTCACTTCACAACCGTGCTTGGACCAGATGCCGATCGATTTCATCACGATCATTTCCACTTCGACCTTGCAACACACGGCCGGCAGTCGGAGTACCGCGTCTGTCGCTGAGTTGCGGGTTTCCGCCGATCGAAGTGAGCGCACGCGCGACGTCTTTTCCGTGGACCTATCGTATTCCCACTTTCCATCGAACGGGTGACCTGCTAGGTCGGCAGCGTCTGTTGGGAGAGACCGCGTTCGCGCGGCGCCGAAGGAGTAACCGCCCCCGGAACCTCTCAGGCCCCAGGACCAACAGACGGACCAACACTCTGGAGAGAAGTGCCGCGGCCATCGGTCTCGTGCGCTCGCCGACGGGATAACGTTCTCAGGCGAAAGGACAGAGGGGGCGTCAGTCATCGTTCGGTGCAGCCGGACGCGATGAAACGACGCCGGGTGGTCGGGCCACGAGTGCGTGGCAAGCCCTGACAACCGACACGGCGTCCTCTCCGGGGAGGTGGCGTGGACGTGACCGAAGTGCTCCTAAAGACCGCGCTGCATGATGCCCACGTCTCGCGCGGCGCGCGGATGGTGCCATTCGCGGGCTATGACATGCCCGTGCACTACGCGACCGGTGTCGCTGCCGAACACCTCCATACGCGCACGAAGGCTGGGCTGTTTGACGTCAGCCACATGGGGATCGCCTATCTGCGCGCGACCGACGGAAGCCACGAGACCGTCGCGGCTGCGCTCGAGGCGCTCGTGCCAGCCGATATCGCGGGCCTCGCCCCTGGCCAGCAGCGCTACACCCAGCTCACCACCGACGACGGCGGCATCATCGATGATCTCATGGTCGCGCGTTCTCGTGACCAGGACCACTCGGGCTGGCTCTATCTTGTCGTCAATGCCGCGCGCAAAGCGACGGACTACGCCCACATTTCCGCGCGGCTTCCCCCTGAGGTCGAACTGCTGCCGTCCGAGGAATTCGCGCTTCTGGCGCTGCAAGGTCCGGAGGCAGAGAATGTCCTCGCCACACATGACGAAAGCGTGCGTGCGATGCCGTTCATGACTGCTGCACCGGCCTCGATTGCGGGGCTCAGCATTCATCTGACGCGGTCAGGGTATACGGGCGAGGACGGCTTCGAGCTGCCGGTCCCAATCGGGGAAGTCGAACGCGTGTGGTCGGCACTCCTCGACGACGACCGCGTGCTGCCGATCGGCCTCGGTGCACGTGACTCCCTGCGCCTCGAAGCGGGCTTGTGTCTCTACGGCAACGATATCGACGAGACCACGAGTCCCGTCGAGGCCGGACTCACTTGGTCGATTGGCAAGGGGCGCAGGTCCAGGGGCGGTTTCCCCGGCGCCGACCGCATTCAGCACGAAATCGCGGAGGGCGTAGCGCGCAAGCGCATCGGCCTCGTTGGTGAGACCCGCGCGCCGATGCGAGCCGGAACGCAGCTGTTCGCGACGGATGAAGGCGGCGACCCGGTCGGGCATGTGACGTCGGGCGGCTTCGGTCCATCACGCGAGGCCGCGATCTCGATGGGCTACGTCATGCCGGAGCATTCCGCGGTCGGCACACGCCTGTTCGCCGAAGTTCGCGGGAAGCGCCTCGCGGCGACCGTCAGTCGGATGCCGTTTGTGCCGGCCCGCTACAAACGCTGAAACTTCAAAGCTTTGAAAACTCGAGGATCGACGATGCTGAAATTCACCAAGGATCATGAGTGGATCCAGACCGACGGCGATATCGCGACGGTCGGGATCACGAAGCACGCAGCCGATGAGCTCGGAGAGCTCGTTTTCATCGAGCTGCCTGAGGTTGGCGCGACCTTTGAACTCGGGGGAGCGGCGGCGACAGTCGAATCCGTCAAAGCCGCGTCCGAAGTCTACGCCCCTGTCAGTGGCAAAATCGTCGAGGTGAACCAAGCCATCGTCGACGATCCGACGCTCGTTTCGCGCGACCCGATGGGTGCTGGATGGTTCTTCAAGCTGACGCTTACAATACCGGCTGAACTCGACCCGATGATGGACGAAGCGGCCTACAAGGCAATGCTCGGATGACGGCGAGGCCGTTCCAACGCCACATTCCCGCCCATCCCCGCCGCCCGATCGGGGCCATTGCCCCAAACCGCTTTTGCCGAATGGACAGAGCCCGATGACTTCCAAGACCATATTCACACCGACCGACTATCAGCCCTATGACTTCGCAAACCGGCGCCACATCGGGCCATCACCAGCCGAAATGGAGGAGATGCTCGAGGTTGTCGGCGCAGCCAGTCTCGACTCTCTGATCGACGAAACGGTGCCTGCTCCGATCAGGCAGTCGACGGCGCTCGCTTGGGGTGCTGCCATGTCCGAGCAGGAGATGCTTCATCGCATGCGAGAGGTCGCGAGCAAGAACAAGGTGCTCGTATCGCTGATCGGGCAGGGCTACCACGGCACCGTCACGCCGCCCGTCATCCAGCGCAACATCCTTGAGAACCCATCCTGGTACACTTCTTACACGCCCTATCAGCCTGAGATCAGCCAGGGTCGACTGGAGGCCCTGCTCAACTACCAGACCATGGTGTCGGACCTGACAGGGCTTGAGGTTGCCAACGCCTCGTTGCTCGATGAGGCGACGGCTGCTGCCGAAGCGATGACCATGGCCCAGCGGGTCGCAAAATCCAAAGCGTCGGCGTTTTTCGTCGATCACCATTGCCACCCGCAAACACTTGCAGTGATCGAGACCCGTGCCGAACCACTCGGGATCGAGATCATCGTTGGTGACCCTGTCCGCGATCTCGACCCCGCACGCGTTTTCGGCGCAATCTTCCAGTATCCGGGCACCTACGGCGACGTGCACGATTTCACGGATGCCATCGCTGCCCTGCACGCCCACAGTGCCCTTGGCGTGGTCGCGGCCGACCCGCTGGCGCTCGCCCTTCTGAAGTCGCCCGGTGAGATGGGCGCAGACATTGCGATCGGCTCGACGCAGCGCTTTGGCGTGCCACTCGGCGGTGGCGGCCCGCATGCGGCCTACATGGCCTGCCGAGATGCCTACAAGCGGGCAATGCCGGGTCGACTCGTCGGTGTGTCGATAGACGCCCGCGGCAACCGGGCCTATCGGCTCGCGCTGCAGACCCGCGAGCAGCACATTCGGCGTGAGAAGGCAACCTCGAACGTCTGCACCGCCCAAGCACTGCTCGCAGTCATGGCCTCCATGTACGCCGTGTTTCACGGTCCCAAGGGGCTCAAGGCGATCGCTCAAGCGGTCCACCGGAAAGCGGTTCGCCTCGCCGACGGCCTCGTCCGTCTCGGCTTCGAGATTGATCAGGCGGTGTTCTTCGACACGATCACGGTCGAAGTCGGGAAGTTCCAGAACGTGATCCTCGACGCTGCCGTGGCGCGCGGGGTGAACCTGCGCAAGGTCGGTCCCGATCGCATCGGGATCGCGCTCGACGAGCGGACCCGCCCGGAGACCATCGAGTCCGTCTGGGCTGCGTTCGGTGGAACATTCAAGGATGACCCTGCGGGCGGAGACTATCGTTTGCCCGACTGGGCGCTGCGCCGAACCGAGTACCTCACGCACCCGATCTTCCATATGAACCGCGCAGAAGCCGAGATGACCCGCTACATGCGGCGGCTGGCGGATCGCGATCTCGCGCTCGACCGCGCCATGATCCCCCTCGGATCGTGCACCATGAAGCTCAACGCAACCGCGGAGATGATGCCAGTCACTTGGCCGGAGTTCTCTGACATCCACCCCTTTGCCCCAGCCGATCAACAGCAGGGCTATCGTGAGCTTGTCAGCGACCTGTCGGCCAAGCTCTGCCAAGTGACAGGCTACGACGCGATCTCGATGCAACCCAACTCAGGCGCGCAAGGCGAGTACGCCGGCCTTCTGACCATCCGGGCCTATCATCTTGCCAGGGGCGAAGGGCATCGCAACGTCTGCCTGATCCCGACCTCGGCCCACGGCACCAACCCAGCCTCTGCACAGATGGTCGGCATGCACGTGATCGTCGTCAAGGCGGCGGCCAACGGCGATATCGACGTCGAGGACTTCAGGGCGAAGGCCGAGGCGTATTCTGATCGGCTCGCTGCCTGCATGGTCACCTATCCGTCGACCCACGGCGTATTCGAGGAGACAATCCGCGAGGTCTGCGACATCACGCATGCGCATGGTGGACAGGTCTATCTCGACGGCGCAAACCTCAATGCGCTTGTCGGTCTGGCGCGACCCGGCGACTTCGGCGCCGACGTCAGTCACCTCAACCTGCACAAGACGTTCTGCATTCCCCATGGCGGAGGCGGTCCCGGGATGGGACCGATCGGCGTCAAGGCACACCTGATCCCACATCTGCCAGGCCATCCGGCATTCGGCACAAACGGTGCCGTATCGGCCGCGCCCTTTGGTTCGCCATCAATCCTGCCGATCTCGTGGGGATATTGCCTGATGATGGGCGGCGAGGGCCTGACGCAGGCGACGAAGGTCGCCATCCTCAACGCCAACTACATCGCCCGCCGTCTCGAGGGGGCTTACGAGGTGCTATATAAATCGGCCGCGGGGCGCGTCGCGCACGAGTGCATCATCGACACACGAAGGCTGAATGAAAGTTCGGGCGTGACCGTGGATGACATCGCGAAGAGATTGATCGATTGCGGCTTCCATGCCCCCACCATGAGTTGGCCCGTCGCCGGCACGCTGATGATCGAACCGACAGAATCCGAGCCAAAAGCTGAACTCGACCGGTTCTGCGACGCCATGATCGCGATCGCTCGCGAAGCGCGCGACATCGCCGAGGGGCGCATGGATCCAAAAAACAACCCGCTCAAAAACGCGCCGCACACCGTCGAAGATCTCGTTGGCGACTGGAACCGGCCCTATTCGCGGGAACAGGCGTGTTATCCGCCTGGGGCGTTCCGGGTGGACAAGTATTGGTCGCCCGTCAATCGGGTCGACAACGCTTACGGCGACCGCAATCTGGTCTGCACCTGCCCGCCGGTCGACTCGTATCAAGAAGCCGCAGAGTAGGTCGCGGCTCGGTTCCGGCCGCTCGCCGCAAATGCGGCTCGGCCGGCACGACGCTTTTTGATCCCAGCTCAGTCGAGCAAGCCGCAACGGCCCCATCCACCCAAGAGTCAGCGGGGCTCGTCACCGGGACGCTGTTTGCCAAGCCGCGCGTAAAACCGGTCATAGGCAGCCTCAAGTCTCAACGAGAGGCTGCGATAGCGATCGGTGTCACCGGGCCGGGTGTCGAAGCAGGTGTCGACTGTCTCGGGCTCGCCCGCCGCAAGCAGCTCGCTCACCGTGACGAAACGATAGCCGCGCGACCTCAGCCCTGCGATCACGCGCGGCAGCGCTGCGCCCGTATGCCAGCCGCGGCCGTTGGCATGGAACAGGACAATCGAGCCGGGTCTCACGCGGGCCAGGACCGCGGCGGCCATGCGGTCTGGGGTCTGTTCTTTCCAGGGGTCCGCAGACGAGACATCCCACTGGATTGCGCTGAGGCCTTGGGCTGCAACCGCTTCGAGCGCCTCGCGCGTACACGCGCCGAATGGAAAGCGGAACAGGGTCTGACGATGCTCGGCCGTCGTGGTGCTCGAGCGTCCGTCAGGCAATAAGCAGGCACGCTGCGAGATGCGATCACGCGTGAGGGTAAACGCCTGTTGTGCAGCCGCAATCTCGATGGCCATGCGCGGCGGGCTCAAAACTTGGAAGTTGCGGTGCTCCCAGGCGTGATTTCCAAGCTCGAACAGCGGGTCAGCCGTCAACTGCTCGGCACGTTCGGCATGCGTCAGAAGCCATTTCCCGCTGGCAAAGAACGTGGCGGCAACAGTCTCGCGCCTCAGCGTGTCGACCACATCTCCCTGGTATCCGCTGATTTCGTGCGGCTGCTCACAGAGATCAAACGTGAGCGCAACAAGCTTCAAGCCCGGGGGAAGCTTCACCCGCCGGATGGCCTGCGGGCGCAGTCCAGCCACTGATGCGCTCCAGGCCCGGTCCGTCGGCTGAGGAACGGGCCGGTAGGCGTGAGCGACATTCTTCACGATCTCGGCCTCTCGGGGCCTTGCCTGCAGCGTCTGCGGCGCCCAGCACGCCTGGTCCGCCAATTGGCCGCGCACTGGCGCCGCGCCAGCAAGCGTGAACGGCAGCACCGCAAGCAGCAGCCGAAACGCCATCGTCGCACAAACCCGGCGTCGCACCGGTTTTGCGCCAGGCGGCGTCTGCCCATACGACCGCCTTAAGTGCCCGGAGCAGTCGGGTTGATGATCACGTGCGCACATTCGGCCCGTTCACCTTCGCAAATGTTGCCGTCGCCGTTCGGCCATGCACCGTTGTTCCAGAACCCGATTGCGTGGGAACACGTTAAGGTCACTGCAACGTTACTCTCGCGACGGGGCGCGGTGTGATAGGCAGCGCGCCCAGGTCGCTGGTTATGCCATGCCAACGTCCCCCGGCCCACTCGCAACATGGGGTACCGAGTGAACATCGAAATCAAGCCGCCGCTTCATGGTGAAGCGATCGCAAAGTTCGTCAATCCAGACTGGACAGCGAAAGGCGAGCCCCGCGCCCGTGTGGCGCTGACAAAGCTCGAGACGCTTTGGTTCAATACCGGGACGCTGTGCAATATCACGTGCGTCAACTGCTACATCGAATCGAGCCCGAAGAACGATCGGCTCGTCTATATCACTGCGTCAGAGGTGGCCGGGGTTCTGGACGACGTCGCCCGTGAAGGCTATGGCACGCGCGAAATCGGCTTTACAGGCGGTGAGCCGTTCCTGAACCCCGATATGGTCGCTATGGCAGACGTTGCGCTCACGCGTGGCTTTAGCGTGCTGATCCTGACCAACGCCATGCAACCGATGCAGCGGCCAAAGGTCGTCGCGGGCCTGCTCGATCTGAAACGCCGCTTCGCCGATCAGTTGACGCTCCGCGTCAGCCTCGACCACTACACGCGCGAGTTGCATGAGACAGAGCGGGGTCAGGACACGTGGGACAAAGTTCTGGCCGGCCTCGGTTGGCTTTCGGCTGAAGGCTTCAATATCGCGATCGCAGGTCGCACCTGCTGGGGCGAAAGCGACGACGCGGCGCGTCAAGGCTACGCCCGACTGATTTCGGATCGTGGGTGGGCAATCGATGCGGCCGACCCGACGCGCCTGATGCTGTTTCCAGAGATGGACGGCAAGGTCGACGTACCGGAAATCTCGACGTCGTGCTGGAAGATCCTCGACAAGCACCCATCTCAGATGATGTGTGCAACGAGCCGGATGATCGCGAAGCGGAAAGGCGCAGACAGCCTTACCGTGCTCCCTTGCACGCTGCTTCCCTACGACCAGCGCTTCGACATGGGGGACACATTGGTCCAGTCCATGGCAGCAAGCGGTGGGATGTTCGAGGCTGGCGCCGTAAAGCTCTGCCATCAGCACTGCGCGAAGTTCTGCGTTTTGGGTGGCGGGAGCTGCTCGTAAGCAAGTGCAGCTGCGGCACACTGTGATCGTGTTCCGCAGCTGCAGAGCTTCGTCGCGGGGGGCGAGCTCTCGTGAGCGGCTCAGCCGGTCCGTGCCGCCCGCAACTCGTCGCGGATCTCGGCGAGCAGCTTTTCTTGGGCTGAGGGCTCTGGCGGCGGGGCTGCAGCTTTCTCCCGCTCGAACTGGGCGCGCAGGTTGTTGATACCTTTAACCAGCAGGAAGACGGCGAAGGCAACGATCAGGAAGCTGATCACATGATTGATGAAGGTGCCGATATTGATTGCCGCAGCCTCTTGGCCGGCTTGGGCTTCGGACAGCGGGATCTTGTAAGCTGAGAAGTCGATCCCGTTCAGCAGGAAATGCCCGATCGGCGGCATGATGACGTCCGATACAAGGGACGACACGATGGTGCCGAACGCCCCACCGATGATGATCCCGACGGCCATGTCGACCATGTTGCCCCGCACTGCGAACTCTCTAAATTCTGATATAATGCCCATGCCTGCTTCTCTCGTGGTGGAACGTGTGAAGTTGGGGTATTCCGTTATCCGGTCTCGTGTCGTGGCTGTTGGATGTCAGAACATCACGATACGGATGACCCATGCGGATCGCGCTGACCGTTAGGTGAACGCTGGCCTGAAGACAATGGACACGCAGGCACGTGCGGGTTGAGAGCGCCGTGCGAGGGGTTTTCGCGCACCTCTGCAGCATCGGCGTGGCGGCGATACCCTGGCTTGGATGCCCTGGCGTTAATGAGCGGCAAGGTTCAATTTGCCGCTCACTGTTGGAGTACATGGCTGCATGATCGAGGGGTATGCGATTTTTGCGCTGGCCCTCGCTTACGTCGGGCTTCTGTTTGCCATCGCCTGGGTTGGCGACCGCAAGTCAAATGCCCGAATCGCGACCGATGGCCGGCCACTGGTTTATGCGCTCTCGATCGCAGTCTACTGCACGACGTGGACGTTCCTCGGAAGCGTTGGGACGGCAGCGACGTCGGGCTGGGGGTTCGTGCCCGTCTATCTCGGCCCGATCCTCATGTTCTTGTTCGGCTGGCCACTGATCCTTCGCATCGCGCGCATTGCCAAAACACAGAACCTCACGTCGATCGCAGACTTTCTCGCGGCTCGGTACGGCAAAAGCCCGGAAGTCGCCGCGCTCGTCACGATCGTCGCGGTGGTTGGCGCGGTCCCCTACATCGCCCTGCAGCTCAAGGCGATCATGATCACCGTTGAGACGCTGCAGGCTGGGACGACGTTCGAGACGATCGAGCTGCTGAATGGAATCGGCGATCGCGCCTTCACGACCGGCTTCGTCATCGCGATCGGTCTTGCGCTGTTTGCGATCCTTTTCGGCACCCGCCACATCGACGCCACCGAGCATCAATTCGGCCTCATCCTAGCCATCTCTGCAGAATCCCTCGTCAAGCTCGTCGCGTTCATCTCGGTCGGCTTGTATGTGCTGTTCTACGCCTTCGGCGGCCTTGGCGGCTTTGTCGAGGCGCTCTCGAACCATCCGCAGGTTCGAGAGGTCTTCGCGCAGGCCCCCAACGGCACCTATTGGGTCACCGTCACCCTGCTGTCATTCTGCTGCGTGCTGCTGCTCCCGCGGCAATTCCACGTCACCATCGTGGAAAGCAATTCGGACGCCGAGATCCGGCGCGCATCCTGGCTATTCCCGGCCTACCTCGTCGCGATCAACCTGCTCGTCGCACCGATTGCGGCAGCAGGCCTGATCCTCATGCCCGGGAACGCAAACCCTGACCTGTACGTCGTCCTGCTGCCGATGGCCGGCAACGCAGATGCGATCACGATGCTTGCGTTCATTGGCGGGCTCTCGGCTGCAGCCGCGATGGTCGTGGTCGAGGCGATCGCGTTGTCGATCATGATCTGCAACGGCCTTTTGGTGCCGATGCTGCTGAGGTTCCGGCTGCTCGGCGGCGGCGACGGCAACGCGATCACGGGTAGCATGCTACTGATGATCCGGCGTGTCGCGATTGCTGTGGTGGTCTTGTTGAGTTTTCTGATCGAGCGGGCACTCGGCTCTGTCGTCGGTTTGTCGGCGATTGGCCTCATCGCCTTTGCAGCGATCGCCCAGCTGGCACCTGCCTTCTTTCTCGGGCTCTTCTGGCGGTCAGGAACGGCGAAGGCGGCGCTCGCTTCGATCAGCATCGGGATCGCCGTTTGGGCGTATACGCTGATGCTACCCTGGATCGTAAAAGCCGGTTGGCTGCCGACGTCTTTACTCACCGACGGGCCATTCGGCCTCGCAGTGTTGCGTCCCGAAGCATTGTTCTTCTTGAGCTTTGATCCGCTCACGAGTGGTGTTTTCTGGAGCCTGCTCGCCAATATCGCAACGTTCGTCATCGTCTCCCAGCGAACCCAGCAGACCCCGGTCGAGCGGCTGCAATGCCAAGTGTTCACCGATGCGCAGGCAGCGCTGACGCCGGCTGAGAAGAATTTCAAGATTTGGCGGTCGGACGTGACGGTCGGCGACGTGCGAATGACCGTCGCGCGCTATCTCGGCACGGAGCGCGCCGAACGCTCGTTCCGGGAGTTTGCAGCGAGCCGGAATGCCATGCCGGTCGACCACGCCCCAGCCGATGTCGCAACGCTTCGCTTCACGGAAAATCTGCTTGCAAGCGCCATTGGTGCAGCGTCCTCCAGGCTCGTGCTTTCGTTATTGCTGCGCCGCACGAGCCTCGGCAGCCAGGCGACGCTGAAGCTGCTCGACGATGCCTCCGAAGCCCTCCAACACAATCGCGACCTGCTGCAGTCTGCGATCGATCAGGTTCGCCATGGTCTGGCGGTATTCGACCGCGACATGCGTCTGATCTGCTGGAACCGCCGTTTCCGTGAGATCCTCGATCTGCCGCAGGAGTTCGGCCGTGTCGGCGTGCCCCTCGATCGGATCGTGCGCAGATTGGCCGAGCGCGGCGACTTCGGCGACAGTGCGGTCGAAGATCTCACATCCGATCGGTTGATGCGGATTGCGGTCGCGCGGGATACGTTTCAAGAGCGCCTCGCCC
>JBHJOC010000080.1:0-22141 GCA_050330095.1 Hyphomicrobiaceae bacterium | reverse complement strand
AGGTCTTCCGGCACGCGGTCAATCATATTTCCGCTGCGATCGAAGAGGTTGCGGAGGCGGAGGGCGTCGCCTTGGACGAGGTCGACTGGTTCGTGCCCCACCAGGCCAATCAGCGCATTCTCGAGGCCGTCGCGAAGAAGCTCGATTTGTCGCCGGAGCGCATCATCTCCACGGTCGCTCGACACGGAAACACCTCCGCCGCCTCGGTGCCTTTGGCTCTGGCGGAAGGCGTGAGAGACGGCCGGGTGAAACAGGGCGATCTCGTCCTGATGGAGGCGCTAGGCGGCGGCTTCACCTGGGGCGCGGCCTTGGTGCGACTCTGAGGCTGCGATAAGTTAACGTCTTGAATTGACGCGCGCTTGCAGCGCCGTCTAAGTCCTCGGCCTCCGAGGCAGGGAGAGCGAGCGCGATGAGCAGTCGAACCGTGACGCGGGCGGATCTCTCGGACGCTGTGCAAGAAGAGCTTGGCGTATCGCGCCAAGACGCGGCCGAAATCGTCGAGACGGTTCTGGCGCTTGTCGGCGACGCTCTGGTCGAAGGCGATAGCGTGAAGCTGTCATCGTTCGGGGCGTTTTCGGTGCGCGACAAGGGCGGACGCGTGGGCCGCAATCCCAAGACCAACGAAGAGGTGCCGATCGCGCCCCGCCGCGTCTTGAGCTTCAAGCCGTCCCAGATTCTGAAGGAACGCGTCGACGGCGGCGAGGCCTGAGAGCGCTTTCGCTCGGGCTTCTGCGCCGCTCCGCTTGCCCCCGACGACGCCGGAGCCGCTCAGGCGGACGATCAGAGCGAGCGATCGCGAGTTGGACGTCCGCACGCAGGCGACGGCTGTAGATCATCTGCGTTCGGCGTAGGGGTTCGCAGAACGGGGCCTGAGCCCAGATCGCCAGCCAAGTGGCCACGATCTCCGGCCGGTACTGCTGAACGCCGGCGCGACGAGCTGTTGAATGAGACGCCATTTCATTCGCTGCCGCACGCGCGCCGGATGCTGGAGGCTTGGCGCGACGACTACAACCGCCATCGCCCGCGCGGAACGCTCGGCTGGCTGACGCCGGCCGACTATGCAGCGCAATGGTAAGGAAACGAAAAGCTTGAAGGACGCCCGCTGGGGGCGTCTGCTGGGGCCCGGACTCCAGTCCCCGCTGGATAAAGAGCAGGGATCACATCAAACTGGAGCAGAGAACCCTGCAACCCCTCGACAACCCGTTCGGCCCACCGGTGTCACCCATGTGACAGGAACTGTCTGCTACCTGTGTCGCAGCGCTATACCCAAATTTTGTTGGTCGGAGCGGCGGGATTCGAACCCACGACCCCTAGTCCCCCAGACTAGTGCGCTAACCAGGCTGCGCCACGCTCCGGCCGAGCCGTGGTCTTGCCCGATGTGGCCTTGACCGTCAACCGATGCACTTGATGCATCACGATCGCAGCCCCAGCTCGCGAAGCAGCATTGCGACCGGCACGACGGAATCGAATGTCACATCGAACGGACCCGCGACGGCAATGACCGTGTTCGAGGCCGGACAGACGGCCGATCTGAGGAGCAGTGGCTCGCACCCGGCAGGCGCGCCCCGCAGCAGCGCGAGTCCGCCCCGGCCATCAGCTTTCGCGGCGGCCTCGAAGCGCACCCAGGTCATAAGGTCTTCGATGCCGTCGGTCGAAGCTGAGGCCCCGGTCGATGCACCGCCGAACGCATCTGCCGCGATGCTGAGATCACCACCGAGGCGCGCCACCTCGCGAAGCCTGCGGTCCAGGGTCTCGCGGCGCTTTTCCAGTCCTCGAACCTGCCTGAACCGTTCCGCGTCAACGCCGATCGGACCGGGCACTCCGACGCCGACAATTGCAACATCTTGGCAGTGACTCACGCTGAATGACGGGACGGCAGCAGCATGGAGGCCGCCAACCGAGCCGGCCGTGCGAGCCGCATCAAGGACCGGTCGCCCATAGCCATCGCGAACAATGGCGAGCCGCCCAGCACATCGCGGCGAAAGATCAAGGCAGCGAACGAGTGCAAGCCGCGCGGCGATGTAGGCGAGCCGGCGAATCAAGCCGTGAGCACCAAGGCCCTGCCGCGATGGATCGTGAGCATCGCCGCCGCCATTGAAAGGGACAGGGGCAGCGTGCGGCAGTGGATCGTAGATCGAGAAATCGTGAGCCGCTGCTGATAGTGCGGCTCGATCGCGCTCTGCGACGATCGCATAGAGCGCACCAGCCCCCTGGCAACCCGCACGCTGCCGATTGATCAACGCTGCGCGACCCGGACGGATACGGGCGGTGCCTCGCCGCGCAGGATCGCCCGGCACTCCTCAAGTTCGCTGATCGCAAGCTCGATCGCATCCCGCATCATCGGCACAGCGCGGATCGGGCTTGCAGGGCGGGCGGCCGAGCGGCCGGACGGGGAACCTGCGCCCCGAGCGGCCGACTGAACTCCACTCGTCGCGGCGTCGGAGCCGCTGCTCGCCATCGAGCCGTCTCCCAGTGCCTTGACAAACTCGACGCCCTCTTCCCTGAGGATCTTCTGCACTCCCTTGATCGTGTAGCCCTCGGCGTGGAGCAAATGCTTCAGCCCGACGATCAGGCGCACGTCCTCCGGCCGGTAAAAGCGGCGACCACCGCCGCGCTTCATCGGCTTCAACGCAGGAAACTTTTGCTCCCAGAACCGCAGGACATGCATCGGCACATCGAGCACATCAGCCACCTCACTGATGGTGCGAAACGCCTCGGCTGCCTTGTCAGCGCCGGCGGATGGCTCACGCGACATCAAGCAAACACCTTGTTGCGGCTCGCGAGCGCCTCGTTGATCCGCTTCTTCATGATCGCGGACGGGCGGAACACGAGAACGCGACGAGGTGTTATCGGCACTTCCTCACCCGTCTTAGGGTTGCGGCCGATGCGCTCGCCCTTGTCGCGAAGCCCAAACGTTCCAAACGACGACAGTTTCACCTGCTCACCAGCCTCAAGCGACTTGCCGATCTCAGTCAGGATCATCTCCACGAGTTCCTGGCTTTCGTTCTTGGGCAACCCGACCTTGCTCACGACAGCTTCGGCCAAATCAGCGCGTGTTAGCGTCTTTCCATGCATGTGCCGCCTCCCAAATTCAGCGAAAGCTAGACCCGCGCTCTGGCCCGGTCAATCGGGATCGCTGGCAACTTCCTGAAACACATAAAATTTTCCAAACAAGTGAGGCGCAACGGATGCACGCTGTACAGCCCCCGCCGAGTGATGCGTATCGCCACTAAGGCAAAACACCATCACCAGCGCACGAGCACCGCGCCCCAGGTGAAGCCACCGCCCATGGCCTCCATCAAGACCAGCTTGTTCTCGGACAGCTGGCCCGCCTCGAACGCGTGGTTGAGCGCGAGGGGAATCGAAGCTGCGGACGTATTGCCGTGCTGATCGACCGTCCTGACGATCCGATCGTCAGCGACGTCGAGCTTGCGGGCAATCCCCTCGAGGATGCGAGCGTTCGCCTGATGCGGCACGAACAGGTCGATATCGTCGGCGGTCAACCCTGTTGAAACCAGCGTCTCCTCGATCACGGCCGAAATCTTTTGCACAGCGTTGCGAAAAACCTCGCGGCCATTCATGCGCAAGTGACCGGTGGTCTTGGTCGATCCCGGCCCGCCATCGACATACAGCAGATCCTCGAAACGACCGTCCGATCGCAGATGCGATGAAAGGACCCCGCGGTCAGAAATTGTGCCGCTGCCGACATGAGCTTCCAGCACGACGGCCCCAGCGCCATCCCCGAACAGAACGCACGTCGTGCGATCCTTCCAATCGATGATGCGGGAGAACGTTTCAGCACCGATCACGAGAACGCGCTTTGCCTGACCGGCCTTGATGAAGTTGTCAGCTGTGGCCAGCGCAAAGATAAAGCCTGAACAAACGGCCTGCAGGTCGAACGCAGCACCCTTTGTGATGCCGAGGTTGTGCTGGATGCGAACGGCCGTTGCTGGAAAAGTCTGATCCGGCGTTGCCGTCGCGCAAATGATGAGGTCAATGTCAACAGGATCGACCCCGGCCCGCACCAGCGCCTTTTTTGCGGCTGCAGTCCCAAGATCCGACGTTTTCTCACCATCGCTTGCGATGTAGCGTGATCGGATTCCGGTACGTTCGACGATCCATTCATCGGTCGTGTCGACGACGCGGCTCAATTCGTGGTTCGTAACTTGACGCTTGGGCAGGTGCGCGCCCACGCCGCGAATGACGGATCTGATGGTCGCCAAAACGGGCTCCCTCGATGGTGGGACGTCGGGTCCCTTGTTCGACCGCGCGAGTATGCAGGGTCATCGGTGTCAGGCTCAATTCGGTTCTCAAGTCTCCGCGCCAGGAGCTCGGCGGGAGTGCCTCGGGGCAGGCGGACCCGCTTTGCCACGAGCGCAAGCGAGATGGTCTGACCAAGCTACGCGATCGGCAGGCCAATGTGCTGGCTCAAAGGGACAACCGAACCCAGCGCCCATCGTCGGGCCCGCCATCGCAGCCCGCCCCGAACGGTTCGATTCCCTCCCATTCCCACGCTTCCTCCCATCGTCACGTTGCAGCAGCGACCCTGGGCGCCTCAAGTCCCAATGCGCCGTGAAACGCTTGAACGTCTGCGGCCATCCGGTCGAGCAATGGCGACCTGCACATGTCGTAGCCGAGATCGATAGCGCTCGCGAACCCCAGCGCGTCGGTGCCACCATGTGACTTGATCGCAAGTCCGTTGAGGCCGAGGAACGTGCCACCGTTGATGCGGCGCGGATCCATCTTCTGGCGCAGCACCCGGAAGCCGCCTTGGGCCAGAAAGGCGCCGAGCCGCGAAACGATCGACCGGCGCATCGCATCCCGGAGATAGACCCCGATCTGGCGCGCGGTTCCCTCGGCCGTTTTGAGAGCAATATTTCCGGCAAAACCTTCGACGACGACCACGTCGACAACGCCAAAGCCGATCTTGTCGCCTTCGACGAAACCTCGATAATCGATCGGCAACCCCGTCATGGTGGACAATAGCCCGTGCGCACCGCGCACGTCGTCACCGCCCTTCACGTCTTCCGTGCCGACGTTCAAAAGTCCAACCGTCGGTCTCTCGACCCCGAACAGAGCCCGCGCCATCGCAGCCCCCATGAGCGCAAACTCGCAAAGCTGCTGGCTCGTCGCGCCGATGTTGGCGCCGACGTCGAGCACGATGCACTCGCTCTTTACCGTTGGCCATATGGCGGCAATCGCCGGCCTGTCGATCTCGCCGAGTGGTCGCAGCAACATCTTCGATATCGCCATGAGCGCACCCGTGTTGCCACCGGAAACCACGGCATCAGCACGCCCGTCGACGACGGCTTGCACGGACTGCCACATGCTCGAGCCCTTGCCCCTGCGCAGGGCTTGGCTCGGCTTGGCATCCATCGATATGACCGCGTCGGTGTGTTCGATTGCGAGGCGACTGGCGAGATGGGCATGTCCGGCGAGCGCAGACTTGATGCGTGCTTCGTCCCCGAACGCGATGAACCGCAGCTCCGGATAGCGCTGCGCCGAGATCGCCGCGCCCGGGATCACCACACTCGGCCCGTGGTCGCCTCCCATGGCGTCGAGAGCTATGATCGTCGTTCGGGACATGCAGGTGATCGATTTTAGTTCGCCGGGAAGAGGCTCAACACTCGAGAGCCCTGGAAGGGCGCCGAAGCCGCGAGACAATACTGGGTCGTGTGCGCAATACAAGCGTTGCGAGAATGCATCGCAGCATTCGGAAGATCACGTGTTCCTTCAAGTGTCACCTTCGCGCTTCAATGCGGCGAGCTTCGCGAACGGCGAAGCCGTGTGCTCGGCAGAAGTCGGCGCACTCTGAGAACGCTCGAGCTCTGCAGTGGGACTACGCGGAAACGGTTCGATCAACGTCGCCGTCAGTTCGACGAGATAGCGTCCGACATCGAGCTTGCGATCTTCGATCGGCGCTGGCTCCTCGATGTCTGGATCATCGAGGTCAGGGTCGAGATCGGTTGCGTTTTCCAGTTGTTCCGGCGGCCAGAACTCGACTGAGAACTCCCGCTCGATTCTTTGCTCGACGGGCTCCAGCGTGACGCCACATTCGAGCAGCAAGACTGCGCACAAGCGACCGGTCGCAGTAAAGCGTCCCCGGGCACTCGGCGTCATAAGGTAGCTCGCCTCGAACTTTTCGACGCGTGGCACGTTCAACAAGGCCGCGAGCATCGTGCGATCGTTGTCCGTTGCAGCAACGCTGCCAGCGAGGCCGGCGCTTGCGACCTGATCCGTTCTCACGATCGCAGAGCGGAAGGGGTGTGCTTCAACCACCGGCAGAGGTCTCTCGGATTGTCGTTCGCGCGAGGTGCAAGGCGCCCGCTGCTCTGCGCGCCGGCGCTGCATTGAGGCAGCAAACATGGCGAGTACTGAGGCGTGCTGGTAGCATGTCGATCGACCGCCTCTCAAGCTCCTTACCCATTGCGCCTTGATAGACCGGTCCGTGCTGCGAAGTAGGGGTCAATTAAGGCGCGACGCCTCACGAGCCGACAGGGAGAGCAAACATGACAGATGGCAGCACCAAACCCTCGGAGAACGCGCCGACAGCGCCATTTGCGTTCACAAGCCGCGACGGTTTGGCATTACGAGGCACGCACTACTTTGCCCGTAGTTCCACTGCTCGGTCTCGCCGTCCGGTCCTCTGCCTTGCTGGCCTGACGCGAAACGGACGTGATTTCGAAATGATCGCCACTGCGCTGAGCGCAGGACCAAACCCACGTGATGTCTACACGCTCGACATGCGGGGGCGCGGGCGGTCGGATTTCGACCGGGATTGGCGAAACTATTCGGTGCTGACAGAATGCGCGGACGTGCTCGATGCGCTGACCGTGCTTGGCCTTAGCGATGTTGCGATCCTCGGAACATCGAGGGGCGGCCTGATTGCGATGGCGATGATGGCCGTTCAACCCGCCCGCGTCGGCCTCGTCATGCTCAACGACATCGGCCCAGTAATCGAAACGGCAGGCCTTGCACGCATCGCCGGCTACGTGGGCAAACTGCCGCCGCCGAAAACGTGGGAGGAAGCTGAAAATCTGGTCTCGCGCGCGATCGCAACTGAATTTCCGAAGATCGACGAGGCGACGATCGCAACGCTTGCCCGAGCATGGTTCAACGAGACAGCGGATGGACGGCCCGTCCCTGGGTACGACCCAAACATCGCGCGGACTTTTTCAGCCGCCAAGGGCGGCGTTCCAGAGCTCTGGCCGCAATTCAAAGCCATGACGCGGATCCCGTGCCTCGCCATCAGGGGCGCGAACTCCGACCTCCTGAGTGCCGCAACCCTCAAACGCATGGCAGAGATGCACCCGCGCTTTGCAGCGCACACCGTCCCCGACGAGGGGCACGCGCCACTTCTAAGGGATCGACCGACGATCGAGGTCGTCAGCGCGTTCCTTGCCAGCTTTGATGAAACAGCCCACCACGGCGTGCGGCGGCCAACAGCGGAGAGCAACGTGGCGCATGCTGGATAAGCGGCGACGATTGCTCAGGTCGGCACTGGTGTCGCATGCCCCCTGATCTCGCCAACTCCTGTTCCGTCTCCGACACTTGGTTTCCTTTGCAGCACCCGATTGACCAAGTGTCGGAGACACGGGAAACACGAGCAACGTCATCGGTCTCGTGTTGCTTTGTCACCAACGCTTGTCAGGCGAGGCTGCAGAAGGTGGGGACCAAGCGTGAGTGACGCAACACGAGGACCCGCGCGTGTCCGCGAGCCTCAAACGTCCCCGCGGTCGACCCGACGCGAAAATTCGGTCTCTCCCCCGGTCGCCAGGATCCGCGCCTGCTCGACCCAGTTCTCCCGCTCGATCCGCTTCTGAAACGCCAAGTGCTGGCTCACCCACTCGACGTCCTCGGCTGTCCAGTTCGCGATCTGCTCGTAGGTTGTGATCCCGAGAGCATTGAGCTTTTTTTCGATCAGGATGCCAACGCCGCGGATGCGCTTGAGGTCATCCGCCTCGATCAAAGCGCGTCGCGACGCAAATCGCTGCTGATCGGACACCGAAGGCTCGACCGATGGCGGCGGTTCCGGAAGCGGCTCGATCAATGTGATCTCGGCTGGCATGCCGGCTGCGGGCGAAGCCTCGGCATGTTCTGAAGGCATCTCAACTTCATTCGGCAGCTCAACCCATTCGATCGGCTCGTCGGAAGCGGGCTCGGTCTCGACACCATCTCTGGTCTCGTCGACCTGCCTCTCGGTTGGGCTCGCTGCAGCGGACGCCGCTGCAAGTGCGGCCGACGCTGCGGCGACGGCTGCTGCAACGGCGCTCGGCGCAACCTCTGGCGTCGACGTGTTTCGGGTGTCGAGCGCGTCGACGCTGTCTGCATCCAGCGCGCTAGCTGACGGGGCGCCATCGCTGTCGCCATCGCCCGGTTTGCGGGCGAACGATCGCGATGGACGCCCTAGGCCCGTGCGTCTGAGGCCGGTTTGCTCCTCATCGAGCAGTGTCGCTTGCGCGATCCAGCTTTCACGCTCGATGCGGTCGCCGAGGTCGAGGGCCGCGGCCCACTCGGCAGCATCGCCATCGTCCCAGTCAGCGATCTGGGCATAGGTCGAAACGCCGGCTGAATTCAGCCGGACCTCATCCATCACGCCAACGCCGCGGATCCGCTTGAGATCATCACGCGCAACCGGCACGTCGCGATCGCCAATCAGGGCCGGCGAACGCACGGAACGCAGAGCCGAGACTCGCGTCGAGGCAACGCGAGCCGCCTCGATCGCAGCGGACGGCCCGGCCTGACTGCCAAGGCCTGAGGGGACCGCAATGGCTCCCGTCATGCGGCGCGCCTGGCCGATCCAATCTTCACGGCTGATGCGGCCTGGGTTGCCGAGCAAGCCCTCGAAACGGGCAGCGTCGGCGTCGGTCCAGTCGGCGACCTGGGAAAGCCGCGTCACGCCGCGCGTCCGCAGCAGCGTTGCAACTTCCGCGTTAACGCCATCAATACGCATGAGCTCGCCGGCACGATCGGATTGTTCCAGACCACCTGCTCCGCCATCGGTCGCACGCCTGCCCACTGCCGCAGCAGCGGTCCCGACGACCGCAGCCGCCGCGGCTGCCGCAAGAGCCGATCGGTCCAGCGGCGGTCGATCGGCGGCCCGAGGCGCGATTGCAGGTTGCGTTGCTGGAGCGATGCGCGCGATCTGCGCGGCAACGCTGCTGGCGCCGTCACTCCCGGCAGCAACGGGCAAGCGGTCGTCGTCGACGAAGTTCCGCCCCCGAGCCGCGTCGCTAAGCCGGCCGGAAGCGGCGGTCGCATCGACAGCATCCGGAACCGATGAGGGTGGCACATCAGCCGAGCCATCATCGGGCACAAAAACCTCGATCGGACGTGGCTCACCGGTGTCGCGCGACGGCCCGGTGATCGAGCCGACACCGAGCGCCCGCCGAGCCGCATACGCCGTTGTGCCCCCCGATGCGAGAATGCGGGCTTGTTCGATCCAATTCTCCCGTGAAATGCGACCGTCGAGCGCCAAGTCACTGTCGACTCGAGCCACGTCGTCAGATGTCCAGTCCGCAATCTGGGCGAATTGGGTGACTCCGGCTTCACCCAGCCTTCGGGCGAGTTCGTCGTCGATTTGTCTGATGTCGCGCAGGTCCTGCGGGCCCCGGAGCCCGGGGCGCGCCTCCGCACTCCGAGCGAGGGCCGCAGCGACGCCAGTTGCAGCGACTGCGGAACCAGCCACGATTGGCGACCAAGCCGTGGTGTGGCGCGATGCAACACTGGGTGTGACTTCGGGCGGCGGATCGTCGGCGACGCCTGGGGCTGAGCGCGTGGTTGGAGCCATCTCCGATCGGGTATCGACCTCGATCTTGGCAGCAGCGACCCGATCCGGCTGCGAGTCGTCGCGGCCCGGAAGCGGCGCAGGCGCGCTGCGCTCGCGAAGCTCAGGCGTGATTTGTTCGATTCTCGGCGCGACAGCTTCAATCGGCGCCGGTGTCAGGGGCGCCGCTTCCGTCGCCATGCGCTCGCTCGCGAATGCCTCACCCGTCAGCGCCTTTCCGAAGCGATCGGCTTGGCGCTCCGCGAGCGCAGCGCCACCGGCAACGACGGCACCTGGAGCTGCAACGGCCGCCGCCTCGCGCCCCGGTGCGGCGTCGGCGGCGACCATTTTCCTGATCATGCAGCCAAAGAAGGCGCCGAGAAAATACGCGAGCGTTAGCAGCAACGCGGTCTCGAGCAGCAGAGCGACCATGACACCTTCTCCAACTCAATGCAGCCGATGAGTTTGCATCGGGCTTCGTTGCGTCACATCGTCGAGCATCACACCCTTGCGTCCGCATCCCCGGGGAACGACGCAAACCCGACAGCGAGCCAAAGCGCTAGCGCGATCGGAACAGTTCGCATTCACACGGGTCGGAGCACCGACTGTCCGCGCGGCTCACGATCGGCGCTTTTCGGCCCGGCTGCACGACAACCAACCAACGACCAAGCCGAGCACGAAGGCTGCAGCCAGATACCAAGCCAACTTGACGATCAGATAGTCCATCACTCACCCCGCACTTGAACGGCTCTCCGGTTCTCTCACCGCATCGAGCATGCGACGATCATCGACCGTCAGCCTACGCAACGTCAGTCCCGGCGAACGACAAATTCGATCCGTCGATTGGCAGCTCGGTTCGCAGCTGTATCGTTTGGCGCAATCGGTCGCGACTTGCCGAAGCCGATCGCAGTCAGGCGATTTTCAGACACGCCGGCGCGGACGAGATAGTCGACCACCGCCTGTGCGCGGCGCTGCGACAGAACGAGGTTATCTTCTTCGGTCCCCTGCGCGTCGGTGTGTCCCTCGATGCTGATCAAGAGATCGCCACAGGCGCTCGCAGCCTCGGCGAGCCGGTCGAGCAGAGCAAAGCTCGCCCGTGACAGCTCGGCACTGGCGAGTTCGAAGTTGATCTGACCGCTGGTCACGGTGCGATCGAGCGCATCCTGGCAGCGGTTCCGTTCGGCTTCCTTCGCAGCGATCCTGGCCTCCTCCTCGCGGCGACGCGCCGCTTCGACTGCTGCGCGTTCGCGGGCCAACGCGGCTTGCCGCCGACGCTCGGCTTCTTCCTCGGCCCGACGCCGCGCGGCTGCTTCATCGGCGGCGCGCTGACGCTCGGCCTCGGCCTGACGTTGCCGCTCAAGCTCCGCCTGGCGCTGACGCTCGAGTTCGGCCTGACGTTGCCTCTCGGCCTCGGCCTGACGTTGACGCTCAAGCTCGGCCTGACGTTGCCGCTCGGCCTCGTCCTGACGCCGGCGCCGTTCGGCTTCCTGGGCCTCGCGCTCGCGCGCAAGCTGAGCTTGCCTCAATCGCTCCGCTTCGGCGCGGGCCCGCTCTTCTTCCTGAGCGCGCCGGCGCTCCTCGTCCTGCCTGCGTCGCTCAGCTTCTTCCGCTCGTCGCTGCGCTTCCTGTTCGGCCCAGATCATGGCGTCGGATTTAATTTCGATGCGCTCGACGCCGGTATAGCCGCGGGCCAGTCCATCGCTCAGTCGCTGGCGTATCGCCGTCGCCGCAGCGATGTCGGGCGCTTCTCCCATCACCGACAGCGTCTGAGCTTCGAGCGTCGCAGTCCCGATCCGCAGGCGCGCGAGCGACTCGAGGCCGACAATGGCAACCCTGCTCCACCGGCCCCCCCGCCCTGGATTGATCCGCATGCGATCCTCAATCGTCCGCGTCGGAAACAGCTGTTGCGCACGCGAGACGAGCAGCGTCTGTGTTTCACTGTCGGTCACCTCGCCCGACAGGACCACGGCGTCCGGCGTTTTCTCAGCGCGCCAGACCAGGTTCGGCTCCGGTGGAAGCTCGAGCGCAAGCGCGACGTTCGCGATGCAGGAGCGGCTGGTTGCAGCGCGCAGGTCGGCGGGCAATGCAGAAGCCAGCGCTTCGTTGTCGGTTTTCCCGCTCAGGCTCAACGTGCTGTCGATCATCGTAATCGAACCCGCACCGACCCGCTTCAGCGCATCGAGGCCACGATTGATGCAAAGACCCCAGCCATCGGCCTGGCCGACACCGATCTCGAGTCGATCGTTGATGTTACGGCCTGGGAAGGCCTCTGCAGCGTAGGTCAGCAGTGCCTGCCTCTGCGCCGCGCTCGGGACATGGCCCGTGAGCATGATGGTCTCAGCAGACACATCCACCCGCGTCTCGTACGGACTGATCACCGGGATCGACGGTTGCTCGAACTTGATGTCATGGGTCAGTCGATAGCGCGTCGTCGACAGACCATCGAGGCTCCGGCGCAAGGTGTTGGCCGTTTCCTCGCGCACGGCGAGACCATCGAACCTGATGTCGAGATCTGTTATGGTTGCCGTGGCGGATTTGAGCGGCGCCATTTCGCGAATCAGTCTGTTGGCTGTCGCGAGCCAGCCGTCAGGAGCACCGCCGGCAACGACACTGCGGTCCGTGATGGACGCCGTCGGGAACGCTGCTTTGATGGTTGCGAGAATGGCTTCACGGCCCGCCTCGTCAGGGATGTAGCCCGCTAGTGTGACTGCCCCGGGACGCATCTCGACCGACCAGGTGAACGGGCTGACTTCAGGGGGCTGGATCCGCGTTTGCCCAACGGTGAAGTTTCCGGGGAGCGGCTGGCCAAGCGCAGTCCGTACCGCATTGTATTCTTGCAGAGACTTTGCCCGGCCCTCGATTTCAATGCTGCGGTCGCGGACCGTGACGGTCGCTCCGGGCTCGAGGCGCGCGAGCTGTGCGAGCGAAAATTTCAGCCCGTCGACCCAAGCCGTCAGATTCGAGATGCCGCGAGCCGGCTTCATCTGATCGACGACATCCGTACCGGCGAACGCGGACTGAGCCGCCTCGACGATCAGCCTGCGCGCAGACTCGTTCGGCACAAACCCGTCGAGCACGATCCGATCGGCCCGCCACTCGGCTGACCATATATAAGTCTCAGCCCGCTCGACCAGCGAGGTGCGATCTTCGGAGACGCGAACGCCCCACACACTGCGAACGAGTTCGTTTGCTCGAACCTGATCGGATTCCGTGAAGGCCTGACCGCCGATCTGACCGTCACGCCCAGCAAAACCCGTGCGTGCCCATTCCAGATCGTTTGCAAAAAGAACGGCCTCGGTGCGTTCTTTGAGGTCCGCCTCAATCGGCGCATGGGTGCTTTGGTATGTGAAACCGATGAGAAGTCCGAGCGGCAGAAGCCCCCACAGCCAGCGCAACCAATTGCAACGCATATCTACGCCACTCCCGACGGCAGAGGCACCGAGCACGGACCAACCCCGTCCCGGCACCTGTCATGAAGGCCTCACAGGGGGGTAGAACGGCGAGATGACGCGGGCATGACCGGCGCGAGCCGTCAGCTCATGCAGCGACAATCAATGCCGGCCCCGAAATCGCCCCTGACGCCCCCAAACACCTCGCTCCTTTTACGTCGCGCATTGCAAAAATTGCAATCCATACAAGTGCCGAAAGCCTAGTACTCGCTTTCATTAGGTCGTCAGTCACCCTCGTCAGGCGAAGAAGCGAACCTCGGAAAGCAAAGAGTCCGAGCAAAATGTTGGATCTCGGACCGCTCTTCGATCAGAGGTCCCTGGCAGGCGGGTGTTGCGGAGGGGGCGGGGACCCCTCATCGGCAGTACGAGCGCTCAGTTCGCGCCTTAATATTTTCGGCCCAAATGGCGATGTCCACGACGGCGGGCCAGCGCGATCTGTCGCTGGCGCTCGGCTGCCGCGCGCTTTTTCTCTCCTGGAAGTCGGCTTTCGCACGCCGCACAGAGCCGATCTGCGTACCCGCCACCGTCTTCGGACGTCGACGCCGGTGGCTGTAGGGCTGGAGCGCTTGCCCCCTCGCTTCCGCCCCCGTCCTCTTTCAGTGATACCGAGGCCGGCATCGGACTGCGGCATCCGGCGCACAGCTTATAACTGCCGACGACGAGTTCATGTCCGACACTCACGCGTCGATCGAAGACGAAGCACTCACCGCGCCAAAGGCTGTCCTGTGGCGGCACGTCCTCAAGATAGCGCAGGATCCCCCCTTCGAGATGATACACCTCGCTAAAGCCCTGCTGCCTCAGGTAGGCCGTCGCCTTTTCGCATCGGATGCCGCCAGTACAGAACATGGCGATGCGACGCGGCGCCGCTGGATCGAGATTGCGCCGGGCCCATTCCGGAAATTCGCGAAACGTACGCATCCCCGGGTTCATGGCGCGCGCGAACGTCCCGATCGCGACCTCATAGGCATTGCGGGTGTCGACGACCAGGACATCCGGCTCTGAGATCAGAGCATTCCAATCTTGCGGCTTGACGTAGGTCCCAGCAGCGGCCGTTGGATCAATGTCTGGCACACCCATGGTGACGATCTTGCGCTTCAGGCGCACCTTGAGCCTGAGAAAGGGCCGGGAGTTGGCCTCCGACCACTTGACATCGAGCGTTTCAAACCCGGGCTGACCACGAATGTACGCAAGCACCAGTTCAACGGCTGCCCTGCTCGGCCCGGCGATCGTGCCGTTGATACCCTCGCTTGCCAAAATGAGCGTGCCGACGACGCCATTCTGTTCAGCCAGGGCGATCAGGCTCGCTCGGTGCTCGGCGATGTTGAACAACGGCGCGAAGCGGTAAACGGCCGCGACGGCATGCTGCCCCTCGTGCTGCTCGAGCGGAAGGTCATCATAACCCTCGGCGAAGGTCATCGGGTCATCGTGGTGTCCGCCGCTCACGCTTCGTCTCCCAACTCATCGCGCGCGGGCGGCAGAGCGCTCGAGGCATAGTTGAAGCTTACGGACACCCGCGGCGCGTCGGCCTTGTTGATTAGAACCTCGTGACGCAACCAGCTTTCCCAAAGCAGGACGTCGCCCTCGCGCGGCGCGAGGGTCGCGAAGGGCTGATTGCCGGGTGCGCCCGATTTGCGGCGGGGTGGTGCTGCCATGAACTGGCTCAGTCGGGGATCCTCGAACCGAATCGAGCCTGCCCCACCGGGCACTGACACGTAATAGGTGCCGCTGATGACCGCGTTTGGATGGATGTGGGCGCCATGGTGTCCCCCTGGATCGAGCACATTGACCCACAGGCTGTCGCACACGAGAGGCCTGTCTTTGAGGTCGAGGTCGAGCGCCTCGGCGAACGCCGCAACGTGCTGGTCGAGAAGGGTTTGTAGCGATCGAAACTCGGGAAAGCGCCAAGCGAGATCATTGAGCGAGGCATAGGATGTGTAGCCCGGGTAGTCATTCTCGTGCGACCACGCAAGCCCGGCGCCGTCGTCGCTCGCGAGCACGTCGACCACGCTCAGGAGCCTGGCGTTGAAGTCCTTGAGGCCACGGGATTTCAAGCGCGCACGGTAAAGCCGTGTGACGAAAAGTTCAGCGATGGTGGTCGAGGTCAGCGTGCTCATCAGACCCAATTAGCGCAGGATGTGTCGACGCGAAACGCTCTGTCGGTGTTCAGGACCACCACGAAAGCGATGTTCGCCGATCGCTTGCGGCACCCGCCAAGACCAAACCATTCTCCGTTGACTCCTGTTCGTGTCAGGTCTGATTGTCACACGCGAGATTTCAAGTCCTGTTCATATTGATTGTGTCAGCACAAGCCGTTACCCGAGACGGGTTTCGTGCAAACGTGGCAACTGCGCCTAGCAAGTGTCCGAGAGAGACCCCAAGCTCGCCGGCGCGCCCAAAGCGATCATGATGATCATGGCGGGTACGAGCCGTCATAGCCCACGTTTTCATGCGTCGGACGACAGGACCGGAGGAACTGATGAAAGCATTCGTAAAGGCTGCCGTTCTCGGCTTAGCGGTGCTCGCGGCACCGAGCGTCGCGTCGGCGGAGGACGGTGATGCCGAGCGCGGCCAGAGGGTGTTCGGCAAGTGCCGGGCCTGCCATGTGGCCGACCAGGAACAGAATCGCGTTGGACCGTACCTCAAGGGGATTGTTGGACGGCAGGCGGGCACGATCGCCGGCTTCAACTACTCGGCAATCAACAAAGCCGCTGGCGAAGCCGGTCTGGTCTGGGACGCCGACAACCTGTTCGAATACCTTGAGGACCCGAACAAGTTCCTGCCGAAGTTCCTCACTGAGGCCGGCAAGGCCGATCAGGCCAAAGGCCGCTCGAAAATGGTCTTCAAGCTGGCGAACGAGCAGGAACGCCGCGACGTGATCGCCTACCTGAAAACGGTGTCGCCGGCAACGAACTGAGCGGTGCGGCAGCTCCGGCGCGCCGATCTATGGACTACGAAATTTCGACACGCAGACAATCCGGCTGCCATCCGGCAGCCGGTTTTTCTTTTCCAGTCAAGGCCTTTCTCTGATGGCGCAACGCCTGTAGGCCTGACACGGAGGTTGAGACCCGCCACACAGCGCTTGCCGCGCCTCACTCCATAATCGCCCCGGACATGCGTTGATCCAGTCCATTCAGACGTCCAATCCGAAGCGTTCGCTGGGCACTTCTAGAGTTCGATCCTACCACACGCAGAATCGTTGGAATTGTTCCGATTTCCGACGCAATGATCCCAATCCTCCGCTGAGGCGGCGGATACCGCCAAGCCGCATTCGCGGCCTCAGGGCAATGTCATCTCACTCTGAAGCCCAAGAGATCAGCTGCAGGGCACCCGCGCCTGATCGGGTCCACACCTGCCGATCCAGGATCGACCACGTCCATGCCCACGTCTTCCCGACGAGACACCCTGCTGCTGGCTGCAGCTCCGGCGCTGTTCGTGCTGCTCTGGTCGACCGGATGGATTGCCGCGCGCGCGGCAGCGCCATTCGCCGACCCGTTGACATTCCTCGCTGTCCGCTTCGCACTGGCTGCAGGCCTACTGGCAATCGCAATTCCCTTCCTGGTCGTGACTTGGCCGCGAAGGCCCATCGACGTCTGGCACCTCGTTGTCTCGGGCATTCTGATCCACGCCATCTACCTCGGCGGTGTCTGGTGGGCGGTCGCCCAAGGCGTTCCAACCGCTCTATCCGGCCTCATCGCAGCGGTTCAGCCCGTTCTAACGGCATCGCTCGCGCCAGTTCTTGCGGCCGAGCGACTTGGCTTCTGGCAATGGATCGGCGTCATCCTCGGATTTGCCGGCATTCTCGTATCGCTGTCGCCCGACCTCGTAACAGTCGGCGCAGCAGATGCCTCGGCCATGCTCGTCCCGCTTGCTGTCAATGGGCTTGCGATGGTCTCCGTGACACTCGGCACATTCTATCAGAAGCGCTTTGTTCCCTCGACGGACCTGCGGACGGCAACCCTTGTTCAGTATGCAACCGCAGCCATGGTCATGGGCACTGTGGCCTATGCGATCGAGCCGATGCGTCTCGAATGGAACGCCCAGACCGTCGTGACCATGGCCTGGTCTGTCGTCGCGCTTTCGCTCGGCGCGATCGGGCTCTATCTGATGTTGATCAGGAAGGGTGCGGTCTCGCGCGCAGCGGTGCTCATCTACCTCGTACCGCCAGCCGTCGCGATCGAGGCCCTTGTGATTTTCGGCGAAGCGCTCGGACCGGTCGAGATCGCCGGCATCGTGGTCACGGCGATCGGCGTTGCGCTCGCTGTCCGGAGATGACGCAGAGACAAGCGCGGGCCGCTGTTCTCAATCCCGTCATCAAGCCCGCCGCGCCCTCGGCTTGCGACCAGCCACCTCCCGGCTCGTCTTCACCGTGATCGAGAGTGTGCCCATCGCTGCGAGCGTGAACGCCATCACTGCGACCTCGAGGCTTCCGGTTTCGGCGATGAAGGCATTCTGGACGCCGACGGCGAACAGCGCCCAGACGAGCGCGAACACGAAATAGCGGTTGAGCCGCGTCAGTATGAGCCCGAGCAGGGCAGTGGCAACGATTGCGCCAAGTACGACAAGCGCAAGATCGTTGGCCGTAAAGCCGAGATTTCCGCCGGTCAGGAGCCGCGCATAGGAGCTCGTATTCAGCCACGCTGCGGCCGTTAGCCAGCCCGTCAGCAGGCCCAGCATTGGCTGCGTGACGCGGCGCTCGAACATGTCCCACCCTGTGCGCAACGCCAGGAGGTGCACGAGGCCAACGGCGGAGGCGGCCAACATCGCCCAGATCGCTGCAACGAGATACCAACCGTTGCCGATCGTCTGCGCAAGCACCATCCACACCGCACCGGCCCCGAACGCGATCGCCGTTGGCCAGCCAATGGAAACGTAGACCGGATTATCACGCTGCGACGGCAGCGCCTGACGGACGGCGTAAACGAGAGCGAGCACGAAAATAACAAACCAGATGCCGAACGCATAGCCAGCGGGCTGCTCCGGCGGCGGTACCGGGTTGACGCTGAGGCCAACGCGTTGAAAGCCAGGGATCAGCCCCGGCAGGAACGGCATGACGAATTGCAGGATTGCAGCCACGAGGACTGTCAGCTGGCGTGTCGGCATTGAGCTCTCCGCGGGCCTCACCTTGAGGCTTTGACGTAAAGGCTGGCAGGGCCGCCGAAAAGATCAGGCTGCGCGGCCTCGTCCGTGTGCCGCAAATCTGTGACACCAATACCGACGAGGCGAAACGTGCGCCCGTCTGCTTCCCGCTCGACCAGCCGTGCGGCAGCTCGAATCATAACCTCGGCATCACGGGTCGGCTGCGACAGCCTCGCGTGGCGAGACAGCAGCTGAAAGTCACTCGTCTTCAACTTGATGACGACCGTATGGCCCGCGAGGTTCTTTTGCAGCAACCGTTCCGCCACACGCTCACTGAGCCCGCGAAGGGCCTCGATCAGGTCGCGCTGGTCTGATCGATCGATCTGAAAGGTTGTCTCTGCCGATACGCTCTTCGTGACGCGCTCAGGCGCAACCGGCCGGTGGTCCTCGCCGACGACCAAACGAGCCAGGCGTTCGGCGGACCGGCCGAATAATTCATGCAATTCGCCCACGTCGAGGTCCTGGAGCTGACCGATCGTGGTGATGCCGCGCTGCTCGAGCCGTCTTGCTGTCTGAGGTCCGATCCCATGGATCTTGGAGACAGCCATGCCCCGCAACAGCCCCCGCGCCTCGTGTCGGCCAATGACCGCGAAACCACGCGGCTTGTCGAGATCCGATGCGAGCTTTGCCAGCGCCTTGTTCGGCGCCAATCCGATCGACACCGAGATGCCAATCTTGCGCCGGACCGCCTGCGCGAACTCGGCCAGCAGCAGCGCCGCGGGCTTGCCGGGGCAGGTACGCACGCCGAGCGTCAGGTCGAGATAGGCCTCGTCGAGCGACACCGGCTCGACCATCGGCGTCAATTCGGCCATCAGCGCGCGGATCTCGACACTCACGGCCCGATACTTCGCCATGTCCGGCTTGATCACCACGGCATCAGGACAGAGGCGGAGCGCCTTGAACATCGGCATCGCCGATCGCGGCCCGAAGTGGCGGGCGACGTAGCATGCTGTGGTGACGACGGCGCGTGGGCTCGACCCACCGATCAGCACAGGCTTGTCGCGAAGGCTCGGATTGTCGCGCTTCTCGACCGAAGCGTAGAACGCGTCACAGTCGACATGGGCGATGGCGAGGTCGAACAGCTCGGGGTGGGATCGCAGGGTTGGCTTGTGGCAGGCGGGACACGGATCCTCGGCACGCCCCGAACGCGCGATCCCGTCCGCCCACGTCGAGAGGCATGCGCGGCACAGTGTCGGCGTGTTGGGAGCGGTGAATGGCGCGTGCACGTTGTGTCCGAGATCTCCATGACTGGCATGCGCTTGCCGGGCGGCGAGCGAGTTTACAGACCTCCGATTCGTGATGTAGCTGCCTCGCACATGAGCGTGTTGCCGCGCCAACACCGTGCGCCCTCCACCGCAGATGGGGTGGTTGGGATCAAGGGTCGCCTCGATGATCATCAGCTATAGTCGCCGGTTCATCTTCCTCAAAACACAGAAAACGGCGGGCTCGAGCGTCGAAATTGCGCTCTCGACGTTGTGCGGCCCACAAGACGTCCTGACGAACCTCTCCAGCGATGAGGAAGCGTTGCGGCTTGCCCGAGGTCGAGGGTGCCAGAACATCGAGATCCCTGCGCAATATCGGCCGTGGTGGTCCAAGGCAGCCCTCGAGTTCACGGGATTGCGCCAGGTCCGATACGCCCGGAACTACCGCAGCCACATGCCGGCGGGCGAGATCAGGAAGCGAATGGACCCTACTCTGTTCGATGCGTTCAGAAAGTTTACGATCGTCCGCAACCCGTGGGATCGCGAAGTTTCCCTCTACTATTGGGATGCACGAAACCGGAAAAACCCAGCAGAGTTTGCCGACTTCGTCCGCCGGCGCTCGACGGATTTCGAGCGCAAAACGTTCAATCTCTTCGCCATTGATGGAGAAGTGGTCGCGACCGACGTGCTCCGCTACGAGACGCTCAGCGCGGACTACGAACGCTTCGTCCGATCGCTTGGGGTCACGGATGTGCCGCCGCTGGCCAATGCCAAAGCCGGGCATCGGCCGAGCACACGCCGCGATTATCGGGACTTGTACGATGAGCGCACGAGGGACATCGTTGCAAGGCGATACGCCCGCGAAATCGAAACGTTTGGATATGCCTTTGAGTAACCAGGCACCACGCTCTGCGACCCTGCGCCCGTCTGAGGCGCCAGCACACGCGCGCGCGCTGCGTGTGCTCGTTATCAAGGATCGACGCGAGGGTCACTACCATCTGTCATACGGCATCGTTTCCGCGATCGAAACGTTGACGCCCGTGGCTGCTGCCCATTGCGAGGTTCAACGCCGCCTGCCTGGGCGCATCGCGGCCACGATGGTCGGCATGGGTCTGCCGCCGCCCCTTCTGCTGCGCACAATCTACGGCCTCGATGCCGGAACCCTGCCGGCGTGCGACATCGTGGTGTCGTCGGGCGCAGAGACGCTTGCAGCGAATATCGCAGCTGCTCGAATGTTCCGCGCGCGCAACGTATTTTACGGGTCTCTGCGCGCGTTCAAGGCAAGCGATTTCTCGCTCGTGCTGACATCGTATGCGGCTGACGTGCAGCATCCCAACCAGCACATGGTCCTCAAGCCGTCGGCCCTCACGCTGACGCCAAGGCAGGACCGTGGGCGATTGGACGATCCTGAGCGCCCACCCGTTGGCGCCCTGTTGCTTGGCGGGGATTCAGGCGAGTCCCGGTTCACTGACACGGACTGGACAGCGATCGCCGATCTCATGCTCGGCCTCAGTCGCGAGCGGTCGATCCGCTGGGTTGTGAGCAACTCGCGCCGCACGCCGTCTGCGGTCAGCGATCGTTTCGCAGCACTGGCCGCGACCCAGCCTGATGTGGTGATTGATTTCGTCGACGTGCGCACCACCGGACCTGGTACGATTGGGCGGGTCCTTGACCCTGCAGACTTCGTGTTGTGCACTGACGACTCGAGTTCGATGATTTCTGAGGCCATAGGCGTGGGCCTGCGTGTCGTGGGCCTCAAGCCACAGAGCCAGACACTGACGGAGCATGAGGCGAACTATCGCCACTACCTCGAGGGACTTGGCGGGTATTGCAGTGTCGATCTGCGCAACTCAGCGCCACACCATCTTATCAAGATCCTTAATCTCATCAATCCGGTTGCCTCTCATAAAGACCCATGCCTGTTGACCGCACTTGAAGCTTTTCTCGTTTTCTAATAATTTACGACCACATATGCTGCAAGTTTGCCGACGGGCCTGAGGTGGGCGCATAGCGCAGGCACAACAACCACCATCACGGCAGGTGGCCTGTCTGCGGTCGAGCTTGTTTCCCCGATGCGCTCGAAACTGGTGGAGGACGATAGAGTGTCTGACAAAAACGATCTTATCAACCATTATAAGAAAATTCATGAGACGCGCGAATATGGAACAACATCCATAAAGAATCTTAGATACATTCGACCAGAAGTCGCATTGCTGGCGCCGCTTTCTATAGTCGATTACGGATGCGGCCAATCAAAGCTTATCGACTTACTTGTAATGGATCGAGCCGTGGCAAAGGCGCGATATGACCCTGCGATACCTGAGTACGCAACGAAACCAGAGAAAAAATTTGACCTCCTTATAACGGTAGACGTACTAGAGCATATTGAAGAGGCGGATCTGAATAATACAATTCACGAAATGTCCTCATTGTGTGAAAACGCAATCATAATTATCGACACCGCTCCGGCTGTTCTTTTTCTCCCAGATGGGAGAAATGCTCATGTTTCGTTGCATGATCGAGCCTGGTGGGCTAAGCGCCTGTCGACCCACTTCCCGTATTTAAGGCCTATGAAGACGGCGCGTAGG
>JBHJOC010000079.1:0-16623 GCA_050330095.1 Hyphomicrobiaceae bacterium | reverse complement strand
GTTTAAGGTGCCTGGGAAAAGGCATAGGAATAGTAAGTATGCTGCCGTCGACGCGCTTTGGTTGTTGCGGGATGATGCGGTATTAGCCAATGCGAGCGAGGTTGCGGTTCGAACCATGGCATCAGTTCAAAGCTACGAAGTTTTCCATTGGGAAGAGCTGACGTTCGCGGCGGTAGAAAAATATCGCGTTGAACTTGTTTGCACGGAAGGCTTCAATCATTTGCAAGTCTACGCAACCGTGCGCGGGTGCAATTCGTCACTCCCAGACCTCCTCATCGGACCCTAACGATCGGACCCAATTCCCATGGCCATTCTCGTTGACCGCAACACCAAGGTGATCTGCCAAGGCTTCACCGGTTCGCAAGGCACGTTCCACACGCAGCAGGCCCGGAAATACGGCACACAGGTCGTCGGCGGCGTGACCCCTGGCAAGGGCGGGACGCGCCACCCGGCTGAAGACCTGGCCGATTTGCCGATCTTCGACACCGTACACGAGGCGAAAGCGAAGACGGGCTGCAATGCGACCTCGATCTACGTGCCGCCGCCGTTCGCAGCTGATGCCATCCTCGAAGCGATCGACGCAGAGATCCCGCTGATCATCTGCATCACCGAGGGCATTCCAGTGATGGACATGATCAAGGTGAAGCGCGCGCTCGACGGTTCGTTCTCCCGCCTAATCGGCCCAAACTGCCCCGGCGTTCTGACGCCCGACCAATGCAAGATCGGCATTATGCCCGGCAACATTTTCCGCAATGGCCGCGTCGGCATCGTCTCGCGCTCGGGCACGCTCACGTACGAGGCGGTGAAGCAGACCTCGGACGTCGGGCTCGGCCAGTCGACTGCGGTCGGCATCGGTGGTGACCCAGTAAAAGGCACCGAGTTCATCGACGTGCTCGAAATGTTTCTCGCCGACCCGGAGACCGACGCGATCATCATGATTGGCGAAATCGGGGGGGCCGCCGAGGAGGATGCTGCCGCGTTCATCAAGCGTGAGGCTGCGAAGGGCCGCAAGAAGCCGATGGCGGGCTTCATCGCCGGTGTTTCTGCACCGCCAGGCCGTCGCATGGGGCACGCAGGCGCAATCGTCTCGGGTGGTAAGGGCGACGCCGGCTCGAAAATGGAAGCGATGCGTTCGGCCGGGATCCTGGTTGCTGATAGCCCCGCGGCGCTGGGTACCACGCTTCAGGCCGCAATCGCCGCCTGACGTCGTTGCCTGGCTCCAGTTGCAATAACCCCATTGTGATCCCCGTCTCCTAGATTGGGCCGGCCGATCTCGCAGGATCGGCCGGCATCTGGGATTTTGAGGGTTAAACCGCGACGCTGCATGGACTATGTGAGGGGTTGATTGAGAAGCGGGCCTCTGGACTTGTGCCGCCTTGAACGGCACGCCCCGCGACGAAACAACGCGACCTGAGGATACCTCGGAATGGCACGTCAAGCGCTCAACGAAGCGTTCGCCCGTACGTCTTTTCTTCAAGGAACCAACGCCGCCTACATCGAGCAGATGCAAGCTCAATATGAGCGCAACCCCGGCTCGGTCTCGGACGAGTGGCGTCTGTTTTTCCAAAGTCTGAACGAACATGTCGGCTCAGCGGAAGCGAACGCAGACGGCCCGTCATGGGGTCGACCGCTCGACAGTCTCCAGTCAGAAGGCAATCGCGACGTTGTCTTGGCGCTGACCGGGGATTACAGCGGGCTAGAGCGGCATCTCTCACACCAGATCCAGCAGCGTGCCTCGACGAACGGCGTCGAGCTCTCGATGGCAGCATCGCTGCGCGCGACGCAGGATTCGATCCGCGCCCTGATGCTGATCCGCGCCTATCGCGCGATCGGCCACCTCGCGGCTGATCTCGATCCGCTTAACCTCGCGGAGCGCGTGATCCACAATGAACTGCGGCCGGAGACCTACGGGTTTACAGAGGCCGATCTCGATCGCCCGATCTTCATCGATTATGTGCTCGGGCTTGAAACGGCGACGATCCGTCAGATCCTGCGCATCTTGCAGCGCACCTACTGCCGCCACATCGGCGTTGAGTTCACGCATATCTCGGCCCCAGCGCAAAAGTCCTGGATCCAGGAGCGCATCGAAGGCGAAGAAAAAGACATCTCGTTCACGGTTGAGGGCAAGAAGGCGATCCTCAACAAGCTCATCGAAGCCGAAATGTTCGAGAAGTTTTGCGATGTGAAATATACCGGCACAAAGCGCTTCGGTCTCGACGGCGGCGAGTCAATGGTGCCGGCACTCGAGCAGATCATCAAGCGTGGCGGCCAATTGGGTCTGCGTGAGATTGTGATCGGAATGGCGCACCGCGGTCGGCTCAATGTGCTCTCCAACGTAATGGGCAAACCCCATCGGGCCATCTTCAACGAGTTTAAGGGCGGGTCGTTCAAGCCCGACGACGTCGAGGGCTCGGGTGACGTTAAATACCACCTCGGCGCCTCGTCCGACCGTTCGTTCGACGGAAACAACGTCCATCTTTCCTTGACGGCGAACCCTTCGCACCTGGAGATCGTCGACCCGGTTGTGCTCGGCAAGGTTCGCGCAAAGCAAGATCAGCTCGGCTGCGCGCCGACGGACCGGACAGCGGTTCTGCCGCTGCTGATCCATGGTGACGCAGCGTTCGCGGGCCAAGGCGTGGTCGCGGAGTGCTTTGGCCTTTCGGGCCTCAAGGGTCACCGCACCGGCGGTTCGATCCACTTCGTGATCAACAACCAGATCGGCTTTACGACAAATCCCCGCTTCTCGCGCTCATCACCCTATTGCACCGACGTGGCCAAGATGATCGAGGCGCCGATCTTCCACGTCAACGGCGACGACCCCGAAGCGGTCGTCTATGTCGCGAAGATCGCGACCGAATTCCGGATGAAGTTCCAGAAGCCGGTCGTGATCGACATGTTTTGTTACCGTCGGTTCGGTCACAACGAGTCCGATGAGCCGATGTTCACGCAACCGCGGATGTACAAGGCGATCAAAGGCCATACGAGTGTTGTCGAGCGGTATGGCAGCCAGCTCGTCCGTGAAGGCGTCATGGGCCAGGACGAGGTGGATGATCTCAAGGCGAGTTTCCGCGCCAAGCTCGACCACGAGTTGGAGAGCGCGGACTCCTACAAGCCGAACAAGGCCGACTGGCTCGATGGCCGTTGGTCCGGCATCGGTTTTGCCCAGGACGAGGCGCGTCGTGGTGATACGGGCGTCGAGCTTGCCACGCTTAAGGAGATCGGCCGGAGCATCACAACGATCCCCGAGGACTTCAACCCGCACCGAACGGTCCGCCGCCTGCTGGAACGGCGTCGCGAAATGGTCGAAAGTGGCGAGGGGGTCGATTGGGCGATGGCCGAGCATCTGGCGTTCGCAACCCTGCTTGCCGAAAAGTACCCCGTCCGACTCTCCGGACAGGATGTCGAGCGTGGAACGTTCTCGCAGCGGCATGCTGTTCTGATCGATCAGGAAAGTGAGCGCCGTTACACGCCGCTTAAGCGGATCTCGCCGGACCAGGCGCGGTTCGAGGTCATCAATTCGATGCTGTCTGAAGAGGCTGTGCTCGGCTTCGAGTACGGCTATTCGCTTGCGGAGCCAAACTGCCTGACGCTGTGGGAGGCACAGTTCGGCGATTTCGCCAACGGGGCTCAAGTGGTGTTCGACCAGTTCCTCTCGTCTGGCGAGCGCAAGTGGTTGCGGATGTCAGGTCTTGTCTGCCTCCTGCCGCATGGCTATGAGGGGCAGGGACCCGAGCATTCATCGGCTCGACTCGAGCGGTTCCTGCAGATGTCGGCGGAGGACAATTGGCAGGTCGCGAACTGTTCCACGCCCGCCAATTACTTCCATATCCTGCGCCGCCAGCTTAAACGCAACTTCCGCAAGCCTTTGATCCTGATGACGCCGAAGTCGCTGCTGCGGCATCGTAAGGTGGTCTCGCGGCTCGATGAGCTTGCTGCTGGCGCGACGTTTCACAGGCTGTTGTGGGATGACGCGGACCGCTCGCGCCATCCGCAGAGCACCGAAGCGATCGAACTCAGGCCGGATCATGAGATCAAGCGGGTCGTCCTGTGCGCGGGCAAGGTCTACTATGACCTCCTCGACAAGCGCGAGGAACTCGGCCGCAGCGACATCTATATCCTCCGCGTCGAACAGCTCTACCCATTCCCTGCGCGCTCCCTCGTCGCTGAGCTCGAGCGTTTCAAGGGTGCAGAGATTGTCTGGTGTCAGGAAGAGCCCCGCAACATGGGCACGTGGCAATACATCGAACCCAACCTGCGCTGGGTCATGGAACATTGCGGCTCCCCGCACACACAGCCCCGTTATGCCGGGCGCCCAGCCTCGGCGGCCACTGCCACAGGGCTTGCCTCCAAGCATCAGCATGAGCAACTCGCGCTGCTGACGGAGGCGTTGGCCGACTGATCTTGTTCCAGTGACGCACCGGAGCCCGTCCGGGTTTACCGGTTGGGACCGCATCGCCAAGAATGACCACGAACGCGCCGCGCGTCTCTCAGGAGGCCAGCGATCCGCCCAGCACACGCCAGCCAACCGCACACAAGGTCACGCTGCAATGAGCATTGAAATCCGTGTTCCCACCCTCGGCGAAAGCGTAACGGAAGCAACCGTCGGACAGTGGTTCAAGAAACCGGGTGATCCCGTCAACGTCGATGAGCCACTGGTGGAACTCGAGACAGACAAGGTCACCGTCGAGGTTCCGGCGCCGAGCTCGGGCACTATGGGCTCGATTGCTGCTGAGACCGGGCAAACGGTGGGTGTCGGCTCGGTGATCGGGTCGATCTTCGAGGGCGTCGGGGCGCCAACGCCAACGCCGGCAGCCGCCGTGGTGGCCGCGCCGTCCGCCAGCGCGGAGACACCAGCTGCCGAACACGTCGCAGGAGTTATGCCGCCTTCGCCGGCAGCGCGCAAAGTCCTCGAGGAAGCCGGGGTGGAGCCTGCTGGTGTCAACGGGTCAGGGCGGCGCGGACAGGTCCTCAAAGAGGACGCAGTCGCGGCCGCGTCGGCCCATGGGGCGTCGGCGTCATCTGCGCCAACGGCTCCTGCTGCTGTTGGGTTTGCGCCAGCGCCCGTGCCGACCCAAGCCCTCCGGGCCCCGGCCGCACCCAATGACGCCGCGCGCGAGGAGCGCGTGAAGATGACGCGGCTCCGTCAAACGATCGCGCGCCGCCTCAAGGACGCGCAGAACACTGCGGCGATGCTGACGACGTTCAACGACGCAGACATGACGAACATCATGGCAATGCGCAATCAGTACAAGGACATTTTCGAGAAGCGCCATGGCGTCAAGCTCGGCTTCATGGGCTTCTTCGTGAAAGCCTGCATTCAGGCCTTGAAGGACATTCCGGCCGTCAACGCAGAGATCGACGGCGACGAGGTCGTGTACAAAAACTATTATCACATCGGGGTTGCGGTCGGCACGGAGAAGGGGCTCGTTGTTCCAGTCATCCGCGAAGCCGAGCGGATGAGTATCGCCGAGATCGAAATGGCGATCGTTGATTTTGGCCGGCGCGCCCGCGACGGCAAGCTTGGGATTGAGGAGATGCAGGGTGGCACCTTCACGATCTCGAACGGTGGGGTCTACGGCTCGATGCTCTCGACGCCGATCCTGAACGCCCCGCAGTCCGGCATCCTCGGCATGCATCGGATCGAAAAGCGCCCCGTGGTCATGCCAGACGATTCGATCCAGGCTCGTCCGATGATGTATCTGGCGCTCAGCTACGATCACAGGATCGTTGACGGGAAGGAAGCCGTGACCTTCCTCGTTCGCGTCAAGGAAAACCTGGAAGACCCGGCCCGCTTCGTGCTGGAGCTTTGAGGGGCAGAACCATCAGATCGGATGATCACCGCGCGGCGATCCCTCGCGATTGCATCGATCCTGGCAACTGGAAGCAGCGTTGCAATGGCTACGGAGCTCCTGCAGGTCCTCTACGCGGTTCTGATCGCTTTAGGGTATCTCCTTGTCTACGCCGTGAGGGCCAACATGGAGATCGGCCCGGAATACACGGCGGGTCCGCGCGACGCGCCTCCATTGCGACCGATCTCGGCCCTATGCGGGCGTCTCCAGCGGGCCTACGCCAACCACGTCGAGACGCTTCCTTGGTTCGCGACGGCCATGATCGTTGCGCACCTAGCCGCGCGCGCCGATCCATGGGTCGTGGGCGCTGGTTGGGTCTATCTCGCCGCTCGCGTCGTCTACCTGCCCGCCTACGCGACTGGTGTTGCATTCGTCCGGTCGATCGTCTGGGCGATCGCGACATCAGCCATCTTATTCATCATTCTGCGCGTGCTTCTGTGGCAGTAAGCTCCCGCACTGAGGGCTCAGGTCATGTCTGAAACCTACGATCTCGTCATCATCGGCACGGGCCCGGGCGGTTATGTTTGCGCAATCCGTGCAGCGCAGCTCGGCATGAAGGTCGCCGTAGTCGAGAAGCGGGCGACGCACGGCGGGACCTGCCTCAATGTCGGCTGTATACCATCGAAGGCGCTGCTGCACGCCTCGGAATTGTTCGACGAAGCCAACCACGGCATGGCCCACATGGGCATCCTCGTGAAACCGGAACTCGACCTTGCGAAGATGCTCGCCTTCAAGGACGAGGGCGTCAAAGGCAACGTGGATGGCGTGGCCTACCTCCTGAAGAAGAATAAGATCGATGCTTTCCACGGTAACGGATCGATTGCTGCGCCAGGCCGCGTCCTCGTTTCATCGGACAGTGGTGGCGACATGCAAGCCCTTGAGACCAAAGCGATCGTCATTGCGACCGGGTCCGACATTGCGCGGCTTCGCGGTGTCGAGATCGACGAACGGCAGGTCGTCTCATCGACGGGTGCCCTGTCCTTTGAGAAGGTCCCCGGGAAACTGCTGGTGATCGGTGCTGGCGTGATCGGCCTGGAGCTCGGCTCCGTGTGGCGCCGCCTCGGCTCCGAGGTGCACGTCGTCGAGTATCTCGATCGTATCCTGCCCGGCATGGACGCAGAGGTGGCCAAGCAATTCCAGAGGATCTTGACGAAGCAGGGCATGAGCTTCCAGCTCGGTGCGAAGGTGACAGGTGTCAAATCGGATGCCAGCGGCTGCACCGTCACGATCGAGCCAGCCGCAGGTGGGGAAGCGGAGGAACGCTTCGCCGATGCTGTGCTTGTGTGCATCGGCCGGGTTCCTCATACTCAGGGTCTCGGTCTCGAGGCGGTTGGGGTGGCTTTGGACGAACGCGGTCGCGTCAAGGTCGATGCGCACTACCAGACGAATGTCCCCGGAATTTTTGCGATTGGCGACGTGATCGCTGGTCCGATGCTTGCCCACAAGGCCGAGGATGAGGGCATCGCGCTTGCCGAGCGGCTTGCGGGGCAAGCGGGGCACGTCAACTACGATGCTGTCCCGAACGTCATCTATACGTCCCCGGAGGTCGCATCCGTCGGCAAGACTGAGGAGGAACTCAAGGGCGCCGGTATTGCTTACAATGTGGGCAAGTTTCCGTTCACCGCGAACGGACGTGCGAAAGTCAATCGCACGACGGATGGGTTTGTGAAGGTGCTGGCCGACAAGGCGACCGATCGCGTTCTTGGCGTGCACATCATTGGACCGCATGCTGGCGAGATGATCGCCGAAGCCGGGGTCATCATCGAGTTCGGAGGTTCGGCTGAGGATCTGGCGCGGACATGCCACGCGCATCCAACCCTGACGGAGGCGGTCAAGGAAGCCGCCCTCGCAGTCGACAAGCGCGCAATTCACATGTGAGATCTCGCGCCATGTCGGCCGAGCCACTCGCACCGCGCGGTAAGCGTCCCGATAACCCGACGCTTGGCATCGCATTCCTTGTGCTTGCCGCGGTCCTGATTCCCATCAGTGACGGCTTTGCAAAGGTTCTGGCCGCGGACTTGCCACCGGTGCAGATCGTCTGGCTCCGGTATTTCTCTCAGACGTCGCTGATCCTGCCAATCGTGATCTGGATATACGGTCGCCGAGTTTTAGCGACCCGTAGCCCCATCACGCAGATCGTCCGCAGTCTCCTTATCACGGGGGCTGCGTTTTGCTTTTTCTCGTCGGTCGTCACGATCCCGCTCGCGGACGCGGTTGCCGTGTTCTTCGTCAGTCCCTTCATCGTAACCGCGCTCTCTCCGCTGGTGCTGGGTGAAAGGGTTGGCATCTGGCGTTGGTCCGCTGTGACGGCTGGGTTCATAGGAACGCTTATTATTGTGCGCCCCGGATTCGAGGCGTTTGAGGTCGGGATGCTCTATGCGCTCGGTGCCGGTGTCTGTTTCGCCTTGTTCGTCCTGGTGACGCGTCGCCTTGCCGGCGGCGATCCGCCGCTTGTCACGACGTTCATCACGGGGCTCGGCGCGACGGCGCTGACCGCGATTGCATTGCCCTGGGTCTGGGTTGCTTTGACGCCTCCCATGATCTGGCCGATCGCCATCATGGCCGTCCTCGGCTGCCTGTTCAGCGTGTTCGTCATCCTGGCCTATGAGCACGCGGGCGCAGCCCAGCTCGCGCCGTTCGGTTACGTCGAGATCGCCGCGGCCGCTGTCGTCGGATGGGTGCTGTTCGGCCAGCTCCCCGATTGGATGACGTGGCTCGGGATCGCGATCATCGTCTCGAGCGGCCTCGTCATTGCCTGGCGCGAGCGCGTCCGTCGTCGGGTGAACTGAGCGCTGGGCGAAAGATTCTGCTTAGCGGGCAGCTCGACCCTTCGGCCTCTGCCTTCCACTCGGGTCGCTCGGGCTGCTTGGGCACAGCCGCGTTCGCAACCTCAAGGCCGTTTCCTTCAATTGGAACGTGCGATGGAGCCCGTCTGTCAGAGAAAAGGGCGGGACCGTTTCGGCCCCGCCCCGGATATTGCCTCGTAAATGGCGATTGCAGGCCTGCGTGATCACCGGGTTCGACGGTCGTCGTCATAATCGTCTTGATCTACGTCGCCGCGGGCGAGCAGTGCCGTGATGTTGCGAACAGCAACGCGACGGTTCAGGCGCTCCGGCAGCTCTGTATCGATCTTGAGATCGCTTTCGCCATACCCCTGCGTGACGAGGTTCTCGGGTGGAATGCCATACTCCTCGGTCAGGATCTCAGCGATCGTCTCGGCACGCCGGTCGGACAGCGACAGATTGTCCTCGTCGCTGCCGACGGCATCCGTGTGACCTTCGATCAGGAACACCTGATCTGGATCGCTATCGAGGACCGCCTTCATCGCCCGTGCAATGCGATCGAGCCTGGCGAACTGGCTCGGTTCAAGATCCCATGATCCAGACGCGAATGTGATTTCGTCGAGGTCGATCCGGCGCACGTAATCGCGCACGTTGCGGCGGTGAAGCACCTCATCGAGCGAATAGCGCCTCTCGATGCGGGAGACTGGTGGCGCACGCAGTGTGTCGTAGACGTCGTCGTAGCTCGCCAGCCGGTAGTCGACGATGTAGCGCTCCCGCGGGATCGTGATCCGCGGCGCCGCAATGGCAGCCAGCGCTCCGGCAAATATGATCGCTGCGCCAACTGCATAAAGCGGACGATTGTCGATCAAGACGACGCGGCGCCCACCGGGCGCGTAGCGGTACTTATAGAGCAGCCGCCCGCCCGGATCGCGAACGGCAACCACGCGGCGTGGGCCAGCATTGAAAACGGTCCGCACACGGCCCCGCGGGCTTTCGATGACCCGCACGTCTCGGTACTGCCGACCTAGTCTCGCGCGATCATCATGGCGAACGTAGATGCGACCGCGGTCGCGCACGATCTCACGGCCGCCCGGCTCGCGCACGATTCGTCGTCGCCCGCGATCCTCCACGATGACCGGGCGCCGGTCGCGCCGCACATCATCAAGGCGGAGTGTGCGACGTTCCTCACGGGCTTCTCTGCGATCCTGGAAGCGTTCGATGCGCGCGTCGCGGCGGTCATCTCGTCGATCGGTCCGGGCATCGCGGCGATCGTCCCGGCGCTCCTCGCGACGGTCCTGACGCGCATCGCGTCTGTCATCGCGGCGCTCGATGCGATCATCCCGTCCGCCGCGAGGACCTGTGAAGCCCTCACGTCGCTCCTCGCGGCGCGGCTCCTCGACCACCCTCGGCGGCGCTTCGCGTCGCTCGATGACGGCATCGCGGCGATCGTCCCGGCGCTCCTCGCGACGATCCTGACGCGCATCGCGTCTGTTTTCCTGTCTTTGCTCGCGACCTTCCTGCCGGTTCTCGCGCTGGCCCTCACGGGCGTCGCGCCGTTCCGAGCGATTGTTCTCGCGCCCCTCACGTCGCTCCTCGCGCGCGCCACCCCGATCCTCGCGGCGCTGCTCGCGGTTTTGGCGGCGCTGTTCGCGCTCCTCTGGCGTCAGCTCGCGCTCAGCGCGCTGCGCATGGGCCCCAGGAACCTGAAGGCCTGCCATCAACGCCGTCAGCGCGATGACTGAAATTCGCATAGTTCGTCCGTTCATGATTACGGAACTCCATTGGCAGTGCGCCTCGGCAGTCTAACCGAGCGGTCGGTTTCACTCAGACCTTGACCACTCGGCTGCACCATTAGGGAGAAGTTGGTTGAATTGGGGCTGAACGATGCAGCTCGCGAACAAGAGTGTGCGACCTTTGATGGAGGCAATTTGTGATGAGCTCTGGTCGGATCGGCACCCGCTGACGTTCTACTTTGGGAACTCCGGGTGCCGTTAGCGTGGCTCATTCTTGTAGCGGCCGCGTTTCCATGACTTCTCGAGCGCGACAAAGAAACTCAGCACAATGACAACATATCTCATCGCCTATCTCGCGACCGCGCTGGTCTTTCTCGCGATCGATGCAATCTGGCTCGGCCTCATCGCGACGCCATTTTACAAGTCGCAACTTGGCGATCTGCTGGCGAGCCCGATCAATTTTCAAGCGGCGGCCCTGTTTTATCTGATCTATTGCGTCGGGATCGTGATCTTCGCCGTCTCTCCGGCGCTCAAGTCAGGGAACTGGACGGATGCAGCCTTGTATGGCGCGCTGTTTGGTTTCTTCTGCTATGCGACCTACGACATGACCAATCTGGCGACCATCCGCAACTGGCCGCTGACGATGTCAATCGTCGACATGGCGTGGGGCACGGTGTTGACGGGCTTCTCGGCGACGGCGGGCTATCTGATCACGCAACGCTTCATCTGAGTTTGGGCCCACTCAGTCTGCGCCCTCGATCACGTGGGCCCGCGGGTGGGCTTGATCATAGATCGCAAGCAATCGGGCGCTGTCGACCTCTGTGTAGAGCTGTGTCGTCGACAGCGAGGCGTGGCCGAGCAGCTCCTGGATTTGGCGCAGGTCCGCTCCGGCCGACAGAAGGTGGGTCGCGAACGAATGGCGCAGGGCGTGCGGGGTCGCGCTCTGCGGAAGCCCGAGATCGGCTCGTGCCTGCTCCATGACGAGTTGCACGATGCGGGGTGAGAGCGGTCCACCACGCACGCCTCGAAACAGGGCGTCCGCGCTATCGAGTTCAAACGGGCACTGCCCGAGGTAGTCCGAGATGGCCGTAGAGATGATCGGCAGGATCGGCACTAAGCGCTCCTTGTCGCCTTTGCCGCGCACCACCAGCACATCCCTGCCATCAACCGGGGCGTCGCCGACAGTCATGCCGAGCGCTTCGGAAATTCGGAGGCCCGCGCCATAGAGCAGCAGCAGAACTGCATGGTTGCGTGCACAGACCCAAGGCTCATCATGCAGCGCCGCCGTCGTGACGGCGCAGGCAGATTCAACGGTCAGCGGCTTTGGCACCGAGTGGGGCAGCTTCGGGCGCGCAATCCGCGTTACGGCGCGATTGGTCAGACCATGCTCATGTTCGAGCCAAGCGTAGAACGCCCGCAGTCCGGATAGGCCGCGCGCAAGTGAACGGCTGCCAACGCCCTGTTTGCGCCTCTGCGCGAGGAAGGCCCGAAGGTTTTGCACCGTCAGGTCGAGGATGTCGGCGAGGGTCGCTTGGCGTTTGAGCTGGTGAGACAAAAACGTGATGAGCTGGCGCACGTCGCGGGCGTACGCCTCAACCGTTTGTGGGCTCCGGCCGAGGTCGCGCGTCAGTGTCTCGAGCCAGATTGCAAGCAGGCGTTCACCATCACCGCCGCACGGTAGATCCTCGTCTCGAACCTGCGTTGTGTCGTGCGTCATGTCTCATGTCGTCTCAATGTCGCGGGCGCCGCGCGTCCGGTAGTCACGGTGATTGTGGTTAACGAAGCGTTAACGCGACCGCCCACGCCGCATCTCCTCGCGGCGCATCGGCATCGCGTCGATGGTCGCGAACAGGCGTTGTGAGGAAAGGGCGCCGTCGCTCGCCAGTTTGACGCTGCCATCCTTGCCGATGAGCACCGTGCGAAAGGCGTCCTGAGCGACGCCGAAGCGTGCGCGAAGTGCCTCGGCGCTCAATCCAGGCGCGGGACCCAGATCGGCGGTCACGAGGCTTCCAATGACTGTCACAACGACGACTTGGCGCTGCCGTAGTCCAGACCGAGATCCGGACAGCGTGCTGCGCTGGCGGATCAAATCGGGATGTGCTGGCGTTGGTGCGAACACGACAAGCGGACGATACGACCAGCGAAGTTTGTCCATGGCAGTGGCCGTGACCGGGGCCCCAGTTGCGGCCAGTGCAACGGTCGCACAGGCAACGACTAGCTTCAGAACGACCAGCTTCAGGAAGCGTGGCACATCCAGCCCTCCTCCGAGAAAGCGCGCGTGAGGCTCGAGTGACGCCGAACGCCATTCATGACAACCCTCGCGACGCGTGTATGCATGCTCGATGCCCGACTATATCGGAACGGGTGGACAGCCAAACGAGCTCAGCTCATGAGACCCACTTTGCCGTCGCACGCGGTCAGGTTCTCGCCGTATGGGCAGGCTTTTGATAGCTCATAGCGCCTGGATCAACGCAGGTAGAAAAGAACGCTGAAGCAGGCACCTTCCGCGCTTCGGGACAAATCCAAATGACAGTGGTGCTGCGGGTTCTCGTCTGGTCTGGAGTGCTGCTCGTCGCCGCCATCAGTGGCATGGCTCGGGCGTCGACGGAGGCTTGGCTGTCTGGCGCCGAGATCGAGCGGCAGCTTGCGGGTTCGACGATTGAGGGCCGCTATGATACGGGGCGTGGCTTTCGTGAGGCCTACGGTTTCGATGGACGCCTTGCCTACGCCGAGGAGGGGACCTCCGAGATTTTCGGCACCTGGTCCATCGTGTCGAACGCGTTCTGCACGTTCTATGACACGGACCTGAACGGTGGGTGTTTCCGCGTGACGCAGCCCAGCGACAATTGCTTTCATTTCCACTTTGCAGCCTCGACGACCGAAGAAGCCCATTGGTCGGACTATGCGGCCCCAATGTGGACAGCGCAGGCTTGGCTGGTCGATCGCCCCCCAACGTGTGACGAAAAGCCGATGTCCTGAAAGTGGCCGCCCTCATTGTTCGGGCCGCGTACCGATCCGAGCCTCACGCAGCCTCTAGCCCGAGTGCAACCCGAAAGCGACGGGCGATGGCGACACCATCCTTCACCGGCAAGCGCCAGGGATCTTCACTGAGACCAATCTTTGCAACTGCGAAGACCGGCCCGGGCGTTTCGAACAGGAAACTTGCGAGGCCGTGGACCTCGGAATGTTCCGTCAGGGTGCGCGTTGATTTGATGCCAAAGCCTTCGGCAATTCTGCACAGATCGGCCTCTCCGGCCGTCAGGCCGGTTTGGCGTCCCGTTTCACCGAAGCTCTCGTTGTCGAGCACCAGGATCGCCAAATTGGGCGGAGCTTGGCTCGCGACCACGCCGAGCGACCCGATGCCCATCATCATTTCTCCATCGCCCGTGAGCGCGAGGACGCGACGATCAGGTTGTGCCATCGCAAGGCCCAGGGCCGTTGGCACGGCCAAGCCCATGCCTCCCCAGGAGTAAAGATACTCAGGGCTGTCGCCGGCGGCAAAGCAATCCCACGTCGCCGAGCCAAGGCCGGGCACGACGAGAGCACCCGCGCGCTGATCGAGCAGCTCTTTGACGAACGGGCGGCGGGAGATCCGGTTTGAGCCCGAGGTCGAAGATGACGTTGAAGAGGAGGTCAGCTCTGGCATGATCATCACTCCTGCCCGAAGCCTTTGGCGCCAATGACGCGCTGTGACACCAGGACAGCTGTTGAAAAGCCGCCGTTGAAGGCGAGGTCTGCAGCTGCAGCAAAGGTCTCCCCGACCTCCTGCGACTGATCGACAGGGAAGCATTTCACGCCAACAGCCTCCAGCACCGAGCGCGTCGCCATGCCCATCTGGACCTGCCACGGATTGAATTCGCCCCAAACGCCGCGCATCGTCACGAGCATCAGGCAAGGCGCGCGCATGATGCCGGGCAGTCCGAGCGCGTTGATGCAGTTCCCGACGCCCGACGACTGCATTGCGATCATGGCACGCCGTCCGCCGACCCACTGCCCGGTGACGATACCCATGCCTTCTTCTTCGGTGGACAGCGTGACTAGCCGCATGGACGGTTCGGCCGCGACCCGCTTCAAAAGGCGGGTGAGGCCGCCGTCTGGAACGGTGCAGACCGTCTCGATCCTGCGCTGGACCATGTGGGCGAAGACGTCTTGGGACCAGTCATGCGGTTCTGAATGGGCAGCAGGCGCCACGTGTCATGCTCCTCGAAGGGCTTCTTATGTGGTGCCTGGCGCACCACCTCACGGCGAGGAGAGCAAGAAACGCCGACGACGCCAAGTCCACTGGCGCTCTGTCCCTGCAACGGCGCCATGTCGCCGACGCAGAGGCGCGTCGTTCTGTGCAACGCAACGCGCCGTCAAGACCAGAGTTGGCGCGCTGCAAACAGGGGCAGCTGTTTTTCGTCTTGCCCGCGCGTTTCCGACGCCAGCGTTTCGATCCGGTCAAACGGCACCTGCTCGGCCTGAATGAGCGACCGGCGTGCCTTCAACGCCCGCACATGCCCTTCTTGCACGAGATGGAACTCACCGACGGTCTGGCCGGGCAGAACTGCGGCCGCATCGAGCCCGCTCTCGCTCTGGAACGCTGCCTTGAGCTTACGCAACGCCGTATCCTCACGAACGCGCCCGATGAACCAGGAGGTGATCTGATCCCGCGATTTGTAATCGAGGTCGCCCGGCGACTGCGTCGCGAGCATCAGGCCGAGACCAGCCGAGCGGGCGCGCTTCAGTAGGCTCTGCAACGGTTCAGCCGTCGCCGGCTTGGCGTTTGCAGGAATGTAGAGATCGGCTTCGTCGAACATGACAACGGCCTGCAACTCGTCGTTCGGGTTTCGCTGGCAAAAGCGCAGCGCCTCCGACAGGAACTGCGCGACCCAGAACAGGATGTTCTCGTTGTCGCCGAGGAAGCCTGTATAGATCACTGAAAGCCGTGTCCGGCCGGTCCGCGCGTAGGGACCGAGGCCCAAAAGCGATTCCATCCGCAGGCTCTCGCCGCCGCCTTCGAACAAGGCAGCGTTGCGGTGGCGAAGGCTGTCCAGCTGCGCGACGAGATCGCGCCGCAGCTTGCCCGAAGGGTCCATCCGCTGTGTGAGTTCGGTGAGCTCTGGGTCTTCTTCCTCGAGCAGATCGATAAGATCGGCGAGCATCACCTCGCGGCTCGATCTTGCGCCGAGGATGCGCAGCGCAACCGACAATGTTCCAGACTGCTTCTGATGCGTCGCTGAATTGCGCAGATGCAGCATGTCACCAAGTGCTGCAGACGAAAGATTGGCGAGCAACTGCTGCTCATGTTCGGGCAGTTCGTTGATCCCGCTCGGCAGCAGTGTGATCGAGATCGGCCGACCGGATGCACGTCCGGGCGTATAGACCGCCACGTCGATGGCATCACCGAGCCGCTCGCGTTCCGAGCGGCGCTCGCTCGTATCGTTTGTGATGTCCCGCCAGACGTCGGGGTTGGCATAGCTGCACAGGTCACCCTTGCGGTCGATAAGCACGGCGGGGATGCCCGACAACAGAAGCTGCTCAATGATCGTGAGCGCGAGCGTCGTTTTGCCCGACCCTGAGCCACCGAGTACGGCCGCGTGGCGCTTCATGATCGATAAGGGCAGTCCGACTTGGCGCTGGCGGGCCAGTTCGCGACCAACGACGATCCCTTCGACGGCTGTTTCGATGTCCTCGATCCGCGGCACCGTCGGCGACGAGCTAACGACGGCGAGGTCAGGTTTTGGCGCAAGCGGCCTCGGCGGCTGGGTGACGTCGCGGCCCCAGCCGATCCAGTCCGTGAACGACCAGTCGGAACCCCTGGCCGACAAGCCGGGTGTTGCAGCGGCTGGTGTGGCAGTTGGTGTTTCAGTCTGTGCGCCAGCTCGTGCCGGGGGGCGGTCGTCGTCCGACGCGCGTGGGGTCGGGCTGATCGCGGCCACTGCGAGCGATGGGCGCGGCTCATTGGCTGTCATTGAAGCGCGGTCAGTGGACCGCTGTGCTGCGATCGGCAACTCGTGGCCTAGCAGGTCGAGGCGCAAGATCTGGCCGATCGGGCCGAGGCCTGACAGGAGCTTGGCCTGCGCAAACCACTCGGCAAAGCCAGGGTCGTTGCGGTGATGCAGGTGGAATTCGCGGACGGTCATCATCCGCTCCCAGTCGCGCAGCGGAATTTGCAATGAGCGCCCGCCTGCCTCACGGTATTTACGGTAGGCCTGGGCCGCCTGGTTCTTTCCGTTCTGCGGAAAATCAGAGGCACGGACCATGAAGCACGTCCGA
>JBHJOC010000078.1:0-15168 GCA_050330095.1 Hyphomicrobiaceae bacterium | reverse complement strand
TTTGCCGGCAGAGCCTCGATGTCGGCATAGGTCGCCGGACGTTGTGTCTTGGTGAGCGCGGTCATGGCGGAAAACTATCATGGCGGGCTGCTGCGCGAAACCGCCGGGTGCCGGCCGCGACGCCGATCCACTCTCACCGCTGGCAACGGGGGCAGTGGAACGTGCTGCGCGCCGATTGCACAATGCGTCTGACGATGCCGGTGCAGCCGGGCGTGGAGCACGGCGCGCCCGCCCGATCGTAGACCGCGAAGGCGTGCTGGAAGTAGCCAAGTGAACCGTCGGCGCGCGCGTAGTCGCGCAAAGATGAGCCGCCGGCCGCAATCGCCTCATCGAGCACGGAACGGATCGCGGCGACGAGGCGCGCGCATCGCAAGGTCGGCCGGCCGTTGCGATCAGCAAGTGTCGCAGCCTGCCTGCGGGGTGATAGGCCAGCCCTGAACAGCGCTTCGCAGACGTAAATGTTGCCGAGGCCTGCGACGTTGCGCTGGTCGAGCAGAAACGCCTTCAGGTCTTGCCGCCGGCACGCCGCCGTTGCCGCGATGTGCGCTGCATCGAACCCCGGCCCGAGCGGCTCTGGCCCGAGATGCGCGAAGTGCTTGCTTGTTTCGATGGATGCGAGCGGCACGAGGTCCATGTATCCGAACCTGCGAGGATCGTTGTACACGACGCGACAACCGCCTGTGAGATCAAAGGCAACGTGGTCGTGGGCTGATATGCCACCGACGTCATGGACAAATTGGCCCGGAACGTGGGCGGCGGCTTCGGTCTGGATGGTGAAGCGCCCACTCATGCCAAGGTGCAGCATCAGGCAGTCCGGCCCGTCGGTCTCTGCGATGATGAACTTCGCGCGGCGCCGAAGCTGGATGATCCGGCGCCCTGTCAAACGTTCGGCGAACCGATCAGGAAACGGAAACCGCAGGTCGGCACGACGCTGCTCAACAGCCAAGAGCCGATGGCCTTCCATCACCTTGGCGAGGCCGCGGCACACCGTTTCGACCTCCGGCAGTTCTGGCAAATCTCAAACCTCGCATTGGCGCCGACGCGTTTCGATAAAGTTCAAGCCAAATCCACACTACCGCATTTGCGAGCCGTCAATCGCGCCCCTTTAGACATCTCTGGGTGCGGTCGGCGCGGGAACTGGTGGTTCGCGGCGGCTTGGCTTCAGTGGGGACCCTGCACCGTGTCGCAACCAGCGCTCGAAATCCAGAAGCTGTCGAAGGTTTTCACAAGACCGGCGGTCGACGGCCTGACGCTTTCAATCGCGCAGGGTCAGATCTATGGCCTGCTGGGCCCGAACGGTGCTGGAAAGACAACGACATTGCGCATGGTCGCGGGCCTGATGCGGCCCGACGCCGGTTCGATCCGCGTCTGCGGCTTCGATGTTCTAAACGACCCGATTGACGCTAAGCGGGTGGTGGCCTGGGTGCCCGACGAGCCGCTCGTCTACGACAAGCTCACGCCGCGGGAGTATTTGGGGTTCGTCGCAGGCCTATGGTCCGTCGACCGTGATCTGGCCCGCAGGCGCGCGGTTGAGCTGATGGGAGAGCTTGGGCTCGAACCCGTCTCAGATCAACGCTGCCAGGGCCTGTCCAAAGGCATGCGGCAGAAGGTGGCACTCGCCGGCGCACTGATCCACGAGCCGCGGCTGATCATCCTCGACGAGCCGCTGACGGGCCTCGATGCGGGATCCGCACGGCGTGTCAAAGCCGTGCTTCGTGATCGCGTCAAACGCGGCGTGACCGTCATCATGACGACCCACATTCTCGATGTCGCTGAGCGCTTGGCTGACCGCATCGGCGTGATCGCGGCTGGCCGTCTCGTCGCCGAGGGAACACTCGACGATCTGCGGCGCCGCCGTGGTGATGCGGGGGCGAGCCTCGAAGATCTGTTCCTCGAGATCGTTGCTGACAACGGATTGGAACCCGCAAGCGGTGCCATAGGTGCTGCAGCGGTCGCGGCATGACGACGGCGGCAGCTTTCGCGCGTCATGAGTTGCGGCTCGCCTGGCGCGAATGGCTCTCGCTGATGACTGCTGGAAAGCGCAGTCGAGAGGCGCTCGCGCTGGCCGTGGGAGCTCTGTTCCTTGCCGGCTTGCTCGCGATGGCCTATGTGCTCGTCGCCGCTCCTCTGCGCACCGGAGTGACCACGACGCCTGCAACGCTCGTGCTCTTTACGGGGCTGTTGGGGCTCAGCGCGTCGCTGATGCTCGCGCAATCAATTGAATCGGTCACCCGGGTCTTCTACGCCCGGGCCGATCTCGATCTCATCCTGTCGTCGCCAGCGAATGCGGCAACTTTGTTTGCAGTGCGTGTGCTCGCAATTGTTCTTTCGAGCGCGTTGATGGCGCTTGGGCTTGCAGCTCCGTTCGCGCTCGTCGCCGCCGTGATCGACGGGCCGCGTTGGTTTGCAGTCATCCCAACCATCTTTGCGCTCGCCGCGCTGTCGACAAGTCTGGCGATGGTCGTGACAGTCGGTCTGTTCAGAGTGGTTGGTGCACGTCGCACGCGACTGATCGCGCAGGTCGTCGCTGCCATGGTCGGCGCGGCATTTCTCATCGGTCTGCAGATCGCAGCGATCCTGTCGTTCGGCGAGTTGTCTCGGTTCTCTATGTTGACGTCGTCAGTTCTGATCACAAGTGCGCCCGCGCCTTGCAGCGTGGTCTGGCTTCCTGCGCGCGCCGCGCTCGGTGATCCGGCCGCGCTCGTGGCGCTGGTTGCAGCATCGCTCGCAGTGCTTGCAATGGCCGTTGCCTTCGTTGCGCCACGCTTCGCGGATGTTGCAACCAGGGCGGCAAGCATCTCCGAACACGACGAGGCCAGAGGACGGACAGGAACGATCGATGCAGGCCACCCGGACGCAGCCTTGGGCGCCAAAGAATGGCGGCTCATCGCCCGCGACCCTTGGCTGGTCTCGCAAACCCTCATGCAGGTGCTCTACCTCGTGCCGCCGGCTCTACTCCTTTGGCAGAGCTATGGCGAGAGCACGGGCGCATTGGTGGTCTTGGCCCCCGTGCTGGTGATGGCAGTCGGCCAGCTTGCGGGCGGTCTCGCGTGGCTTGCAATATCGGGCGAGGACGCCCCTGATCTCGTTGCGACAGCGCCGATCCTGCCTCGGGCCGTGACCATCGCCAAGGTGCGGTCTGTGCTCACTATCGTATTGGCGGTGGTCGCCCCGTTCCTGGTGGGCCTGACACTTGCCGATGCCTGGGTCGGAGCGGTGACTGCCGTTGCTGTGCTGGTGTCGGCCGTCTCAGCAGTTGCGATACAACTTTGGTTTCGTACGCAAGCGAGGCGCAGCGCGTTCCGCCGCCGGCAAACTGCGTCCCGTGTCGCAACGTTCGCCGAGGCATTCTCGTCGATTTCATGGGCTGGCGCTGCAGCCCTCGGGGCTGCCCAACATTGGGCGGCCCTGGTCTTCGTCCTGCTGGCAATGTCGGTCCTTGCCGTCGCTCGAGCGCTCAAGGCCTGAGCGACGGTTGGTCCGCTCTTTGTCAGTTCCGCTTCTCGAGCAGGCGCCGGGCGATGACATGGGCCTGGATTTCGGCCGCACCTTCGAAAATGTTGAGGATGCGCGCATCGCAGAGCACGCGGCTGATCGGGTACTCGAGTGCGAAGCCGTTGCCACCATGGACCTGCAGCGCGTTGTCCGCTGCAGCCCAGGCCACGCGCGCACCGAGGAGTTTAGCCATGCCGGCTTCGAGATCGCAGCGCCGACCCTCGTCCTTCTCGCGTGCTGCAAAATACGTCAGTTGGCGCGCGATCATAGTTTCGACGGCCATCATCACGATCTTATTGCGCACGCGGGGAAACTTGTAGATCGGCTGGCCGAACTGCACGCGATCGAGCGCGTAGGCGAGGGCAAGATCCATCGCCGACTGTGCAACGCCCACCGCACGCGCCGCCGTTTGGATCCGCGCCGGTTCGAACGTTGCCATCAACTGCTTGAAACCCTCACCCTCGTGGCCGCCGAGCAGTGCATCGCCCGGCACCTCGTATCCATCGAACGAGATGTCGTATTCCTTCATGCCGCGATAGCCGAGCACCTCGATTTCGCCGCCCGACATGCCCTCGGCCGGGAATGGAGTTTCATCGGTCCCGCGCGGTTTTTCGACAAGCAGCATGGAAAGGCCCTTGTAGCCCGGCTGATCCGGGTTGGTTCGGGCAAGCACCGTCATCAGGTCGGCGCGGACCGGATGCGTGATCCAGGTCTTCTGTCCGAACAGCTTGAACACGTCGCCGTGGCGCTCGGCTCGCGTTTTGAGTGAGGCTAGGTCCGAGCCGGTATTCGGTTCCGTAAATACGGCCGTCGGCAGGATTTCCCCGGACACGATCGCCGGAAGATACTTCTGCTTCTGCTCAGGCGTTCCATTCGCGAGGATAAGCTCGCCAGCGATTTCCGACCGTGTCCCGAGCGAGCCGACGCCGATATAGCCGCGCGACAACTCCTCGGAGACAACGCACATCGCCTCCTTGCCAAGACCCATGCCGCCGAATTCCTCCGGCATCGAGACGCCGAATACACCAAGTTCAGCCAAACGCTCGATCGTCTCCATCGGAATGTAGGCGTTGGCGAGATGCCACTCATGGGCGTGCGGCAGAACTTCCGCCTCGCAGAACCGGCGCATTTCGTCGCGCATCGCGGCGTGCACCTCGTCGAGGCCTGTGTCGCCGAACGTCGTCGCGCCTTTCGACTCTTGGATCAGCCGTCCGAGTTCTGCTTTGACGGGCTCGCCTGTCCCCTCAGCGATCAGATCGGCGGCGGCTTCGGCGAACCTGACCTGAGCCCCCATGGGGACGCCAAGCGCTGCGATGCGGACGGTCTCGCCCTGGCTCATCGCGATGCCGCCCGTGATCTGGGCGCCATACTCGCCGAATGCTGCCACGAGCAACAGCCGCTCGAAGCGGCCAAACCTGCCCTCGCTGTCGAGCCGCGTGGCCCAGACGTGCATCTGGCGCAGCGCTTCGAGGTACGTCGCGAGCCAGGACAGGCCGTGTGCATCGGCTTGGATCGGATCAAGTCCGCCCGCCGCATCGCGGCGCCGTTCCACTTCACGCCGTGCCAGATCGACGATCCGGTCACCTTCAGCGACGACGGCAGCGGTGGCTTCAAATACGCTCGCGCTCGTCGCATCGAGCAGGGACGTTGGGGTGCTGGCGTAGCTGACGGACATCGGCTTCTCCTGTCTCGGTCGGCAAGAACGTAGTCAGTGGGTGTGCAAATGACGGCGCAGAAGGCGCAGAAGCAAGTGTGACCTGGGTTGGATCGCGAAGGGTGTTCCACATACGGTCGGATGCGTTAGCAGGTTTTGTTGCGCTGCGAAATATCGGCTGGACGGCATGACGATCGTCGCACGCGAGCTCGACGGTGGCGACCAGCATATCCACGCCCCCTTCGACGGCGAGCAGCGACATTGACCAGGGGCATGGGCAGGTCGCAAGTCCTGCGGGGCCCGCACCACAGCGCCATGCACGTTGGCTTCAGGCTCAATCGCTTCCGTCACGCCCTGCGCAGGAATCGGGTCGCGCACATTGCCTTGAGCGTGCCAGTTACCCGGAGGCCCGATTTTGTTGATCCGGGAGAAGCCACTTGCTGCCACCGCGCTCCGTAGACCGTCCCATGACACTGAATGAGTGGGTGATGCTGATAGCCCTTGCCTTCGTTTGGGGAGGCACATTCTTCTTCAACGCGTTGGCGGTTCGCGAATTGCCGGTATTTACGGTCGTTGTCTCGCGCGTGGTTCTTGCGGCGATCATTTTGATCACTATCATGCGGTGGCGTTCGGAGTATCTTCCAAGCGACATGGCCGCGTGGTCTGCATTCCTTGGAATAGGTCTATTAAACAATGTTATTCCGTTTTCATTGATCGTATGGGGCCAACAACATATCGCCTCTGGACTTGCTTCTATTCTCAACGCATCGACGCCGCTCTTTACCGTTATATTTGCCCACTTTCTCACAAGAGATGAACGTATGTCAGTGAGAAAGTTCGTCGGCGTCTTGGTCGGAATGATGGGCGTCGCTGTCATGATCGGCATCGACGCCTTGGGCAATTCTGGAGTCGCGGTGGTGGCTCAGATCGTGTGCCTTGCCGCGGCACTCTCCTACGCGCTGGCCGGGATTTTTGGGCGGCGGTTCCGCAGCATGGGTCTTTCTCCAATGGTGACGGCAACTGGCCAAGTCACGGCGTCGAGCATAATCCTCGTACCTGTAGTCTTGATTGTCGACAGGCCATGGACACTTGACCCGCCGAGCACCACGGCAATCGTCGCGCTCGTATGTGTTGCGGCTGTTTCAACGGCGCTTGCATATGTTCTCTATTTTCGCATACTTGCGACTGCAGGTGCCACAAATCTATTGCTCGTCACCTTCCTGATCCCAGTGAATGCAATACTTCTCGGGATTTTTGTCCTCGGTGAGATCATGCTGCCCCAGCATTTCGCTGGTATGGCCCTGATCGGTCTTGGGCTTGCGATCATTGATGGGCGTCTATGGAGCTATGTGCGTCGCCGCCCCGGAGATGGCGGAAGCGACTCGGAACCAGCGATGAGGAAAGGTTGAATCAAAGAACCCTTCTCGATGTTCTGGATATTTCTCGGGATTCAAATCCCGCTTGGGCGATCCCAATCTTTCGCGAAAACGGCTGCGCCAGTTCGCGAGAGCACCATGCAGCGCTTCGGCGTCGTTTCGGATGCCCTCGTATGGGCAAAAATCATTCCCACTCGATTGTGCCTGGGGGTTTCGAGGTAACGTCGTAGACGACGCGGTTGACACCACGCACCTCGTTGATGATGCGCGTTGCTACCCGGCCGAGGAAGCCCATGTCGAAGGGGTAGAAGTCTGCGGTCATGCCGTCGACTGAAGTGACGGCCCGGAGCGCCAGGACATACTCGTACGTGCGGCCATCCCCCATCACGCCAACAGACTGGACTGGCAACAGGACTGCGAAGGCTTGCCAGATTGCGTCGTAGAGGCCGGCCTTGCGGATTTCGTCGAGGTAGATCGCGTCTGCCTCCTGGAGGATCGCAAGCTTCTCCCTCGTCACGCCGCCCGGACAGCGGATCGCAAGCCCTGGTCCAGGGAACGGATGGCGGCCGATGAAGTGCTCGGGCAACCCAAGCTCGCGGCCGAGCGCCCGCACCTCGTCCTTGAACAGCTCGCGCAGTGGTTCGACGAGCGCCATGTTCATGCGCTCGGGCAGGCCGCCGACGTTGTGGTGGCTCTTGATGGTGACCGATGGCCCGCCGGTGAACGACACGCTTTCGATCACGTCCGGATAGAGCGTGCCCTGGGCGAGGTACTCCGCGCCACCGAGCTTTTTCGCTTCGGCCTCGAACACCTCTATGAACAGGCGACCGATCGTTTTCCTTTTGACCTCTGGATCGGACTCGCCTTCGAGCGCAGTGAGGAAGGCGTCCTGGGCTTCAACGCGTACAAGCGGAATGTTGTACTGCTCGCGAAACATCGCGACGACCTCCGCGGCCTCATTCTTCCGCATCAGGCCGTGATCAACCAGGATGCAGGTGAGTTGGTCGCCGATCGCCTCGTGGATCAGGATCGCAGCAACGGACGAATCGACGCCGCCTGACAGGCCACAAACGACGCGTCCACCACCGACTTGCTTGCGAATGGCATGCACCGCCTGTTCGCGGTAGGCCGCCATCGTCCAGTCCCCGGCGAGGCCGGCGATTTTATGGACGAAGTTGGAGATCAGCTTCGCGCCATCCGGTGTGTGGATCACCTCGGGATGGAACATTGTTGTGTAGTAGCGGCGTTGCTCGTTCGCGGCGATCGCGAACGGAGCGTTGGGAGACGTACCGATCACCTCGAAACCGTCCGGCAATTGCGTGACCCGATCGCCGTGGCTCATCCAGACGGGATAACTGCCGCCAACGTCCCAGATGCCATCGAACAGAGGGCTGGCCTTCAGGATCGTCACATCGGCGCGCCCGAACTCGCGGTGGTGGCCGCTCTCGACGATGCCGCCGAGCTGGTGGCAGAGCGTTTGTTGACCATAGCAGATCGCGAGCACGGGTAAGCCCGATTCCAGGACCACGCTCGGCGCACGCGGGCTACCGGCGTCGGGCACCGACGCGGGGCCGCCCGAGAGGATTACAGCTTTCGGCGCAAGCTTCTGAAATGCTGCCTCGGCCGTCTGGAAAGGCGCGATTTCACAATAGACGCCGGCCTCGCGAACGCGCCGCGCGATCAGCTGCGTCACCTGGCTGCCGAAGTCGACAATCAGGACAGATTCGGATGTAGGGGCAGGCTGGGTCTTGGTCATGCTGCCCATTACGCTTTCGCGGGCAGCTCTGCAACGGAGGGGGTGTCGCGCCGTCAGGCTCCTCCACCAGTTGTGATATCGATCCGTCGACCTTCAGCTGCAGACTGGTAGACGGCCTCCTCGATCCGAAGATTGACAAGATAGTCTCGCGCCGAGTTGACGATGGGCTGGCGGCCGAGCAGCCCGTCGATCGCGGCTTTCTGAGTGAGGAACACGCTGTCGCCAGCGAACCCGCGCTTCTCCCAGTCATAATTGATCGCATGCTCCTCTCGCGCGCCCTTCACGCGGTGGAAGATCCGCCCGTCGCCGTCGAGACGGATGACGCCCGTCGAGCCCTCGACCAGCATTTCGCCGATCGTCAGGCGATGGTTCTCGGCCGCATGATCGACGAGTCGGTTACCGTCGACCACAGCCCTGACGCCGCTCTCGAAGGTCAAGAGAACGACGCCGGCATCCTCTCCGGCAATGACAGGATTGAGCCGCCGCAGGTCTGCATAGACCGACCGGACCTCGCCGGCGAAGGACCTGAATGTGTCGATCAGGTGGATCGCAGTCTCGCGGATGAGAAACCGCGGCATCTTCTGAAAATAAGGTTGGCGCGAAAGGTAGGCGTCGGGGCCCTGGCCGTCGCCTGGGCGGAGGCGAAAGCTCAGCTGGTAGAGTTCGCCAATCAGGCCAGCCTTGAGGCGCTTGCCCACCTCCATGTGCCAGGGCTGGAAACGGAAATTCTCATGGACGATGACGCGGACGCCCGCTGCCTCGGCCGCCGCCGTAACAGCCTCTGCCTCGGCAAGGCTGGTACAGTAGGGCTTCTGGCAGATGACATCGACACCCCGTTCTGCAGCTGCCGTTATGGCGTCGCGGTGGGCCGGGGGTGGCGCTGCGATATCGAGGACGTCGAGTTCGACGCTATCGAGCATGTCTCGAACATTCCCGTAAACGATCGGCTCGCCATAGGTGCGTGCGACCGCCTTGGCCTTCGCCAGATCGAAATCGGCCAAGGCGACGAGCTGAACGTCGGGTGCGAGGCGCGCCCATGCATCATAGTGGAACTGGGCGAAATAGCCGGCGCCGAGCACGCCGACTTTGAGCGGTCGCATCGCATTCGCGTGGACTTTGGGGTCTTGTGTCATGTGTGATCGGATTGCAGATCGCGGGCTTCCCGGGCGGCTGCAGACTGTGCCCCCTCGCCAGATGACCGCTCCAACGTCGTATCGATCTCGAAGGAATAGGCCACCACGGGCTCTTGTCGGCCCATGACGTTGATCTCCCGTCGCAGTCCGTTCGGGATCGAGCGACCGGCAGCAATCAGCGTGGCCTGCGAGACGAGGCAGTCCGCCAAGACGTCCTTCGTGGCCGATTCGAGCGCGCTTGCGATGGTGACACTTTCGCCGAGCGCCGTGATGTGGAAGCCGCGCGTCTCGTCGCCGACGCGCGCAAGAACGATCGAGCCAGTGTGGATGCCGATCCCGATCCTCAGCGGCATGGTCATCACCGGGCGGAGTTCGTCGTTCATGGATTGAATTGCGCGCAGCATGTCGCGCGCAGCGGCGATCGCTGGGCGGCTACCAGCCCCGCCTTGGCTGTCGATACCGAACACGGCCATCATGCCATCGTTGAGAAACAGCGAGACGCGACCACCGTGCCCCTCGATGGCCTGGCGCATCTCATTGATGAACCGGTTCAAGAGCACGACGAGGTCGTACGGCAGCTGTGTTTCAAGGAGCTTCGAGAACCCGCGCATGTCGACGAACAACACGGTGGCTCGCCGCTCCGTGCCCCACTTGTAGGCTTCGTCGCCCCAATCAACGTTGCCCTCACCGACACCGATCGGAAGCAGGATCTGCGCCGTCAGCGGCTTGGTCGGCCTGACTTGGCACGCGAGCCTGACGCGGGGCGGGGCAGAGATGCGCTTCAACATCGCCCGTTCAGCCGCGCCCGGCGACGCGAGATCCTCGAGGCCGTCGGTGATCAGGACGCGGCATGTCGAGCACCGCGCGCGGCCGCCGCAGATCGAAGGGTGGGGGATGTCGTTCTCGCGACTGCCTTCGAGCAGCGTCGAGCCTCTTGGCAAGTCGATCGTTCCGTGTCCGACGTATCGAACAGGCACACGATTTCCAAACCGTCGCCCGAGGGCCCTGAGGCCAATGGCTGCCACGAGACCGCCGGCGAACACGATCAAACCGATGTTCGCAATGCGTACGGCCTCTGCGAAACTTGCGCGCTGTGCAGCCGTTGGCGCGTTGGCCGGGTCGGCAAGTTCGAGCGCTTCACGGCCCGCGGCAACGAAACCGGCAAGCGCTAGAACGGGTACGAGAACCGCTGCAACAAGCAACGGCTCGCGCAGGCGAGGGAACCAGGGCTTGGCGCGCATCGCATAGTGCAGACCAATCACGCCGTGTGTCCAAACGACCGCCATGAGAACGGTCTGTGAGAGCGCGCGATCCGGATAAAGCGCAACGAGAACGGTCTGATAATCATTGTTGAGATCGTGATAGGCGACCATGTAGCGCCCTGCGATCGCGTGCTCGTAGACGAGCAACGGGATCGCAAAACCAAGCGCGATCTGAGCGGCTTCCGCGATTGGCATGCGCCACGTCCGGCGGGAAATGATGCGTTTCGACACCAGGGCGATGTGAACCACGGCGGCTCCGTAAAGCACGACCGTGCCAGGCCAGGTCCACCACACGAAGCGCCGGAAGCCCTGGACCGCTTCCATGGCGTCGACGCCAAAAACGCCGACGGCGTGGTTCAGGAGGTGGGTCGTGACGAAAACGAACAGCGTGATGCCAGACCAGAGCCGCAGGCTCCGCTCCGCCGCATCGTAGCGTTGGCGCTTACGTTCGCGCTCGGCTGTGAGGGTTGCCTGGCTCACGGTTGAACCTGCTTTTCGATTGCCGCAAGGAACTGGCTCGCCAGCGCTCTGGCCGAGCCCGCGCTAGTGTTCCTTCTCCGACATTTCGTTCCCTTTTCAGCACCCGATTGACCAAGTGTCCGAGACACAGGGAACACTGGCAACTTCGTCAGTCTCGTGTTGCTTTTGTCACTCACGCTTGGCAGGCGAGAGTGCAGTGGGTGGGGGCCAAGCGTGAGTGACGCAACACCTGCCTCCCGGTAAGTCCTGATCGAAAAGCGGTACGAGATCCAAGATGTTGCTCGCACCCTTTGATTGCCGTAGTTCGTTCCGGCATCTGACGAGGGTGACTGAAGAACTACGGATTGCAAGCGCCGCACCTCACGTTCCAGCACGCCTTGACCTCTCTCGTTCTCAGCCACCCGCTCAGACCGAGCCGCTAACGCTCAGCGCAAGCATGCGTTCATTGGCAGCGCTCAGTCGCTTCGCGAGTTGCTCCGCGATGGCCAGCGCCACTTGCGGCGTGTGGCTCAACATTTCGCGGAACACCTTCGCGTCGATCCGAAGCATCGTCGCGGGCTCAATCGCGATAACGGTTGCCACCCTTGGCCGGTCACATAACACACCGATCTCACCGAGCACATCTGGCCCGACGATCCGCGCCACCTCGAGCGTCGCCACGTCTGATTCTTGTACGACCCGCACGGTCCCGCTCATGAGCAGGAAGACCGCATCCGGCACGCCGCCCTGTTCATAGACAATGTCCCCGGGATCGAAGGCGAGCCTCGTGCTCGAAAGCGCGATCAGCTTCAGCGTTGGCTCCTCGATCGACTTAAAGAGAGGAAGCTCGCGCATCACATTGCATTCGGATTTCAGCGTCATGGCGTGGCCTTGCTTCTCGAATGGGGGACGCGTGTCCCAGTGTGATGGTCCTGTGTTCAAGCGCTGGCCAAGTGGCAGACGCAGTGTGGTTTCATCGCCGGTCACGCGTTTGCCTCGGCGACCAATGCTCCCTCGGGAGTCTCGTGGGCCGCCATCGCCGCAGCCCCGGCCCGTAGCGAAGCTCTCGAGCCCACGAAGGAGACGACTTGCGAAAACGTCTCTGCGATCTCGGCATCGTCGGTTGCGACAATCAGCGTTCCCTGCGCCATCTCTCTACGGATGGTTTCGAGCACGCTCGCCCGCGTGCCTGTGCCGAGAGCCTTTAGAGCGTCATCGACGACAAGGATCGGCGGGCGTCGGATCAGGCTGCGGGCGATGCTGACGGCGGCACGCTGCGGAGCGAACAAGGCCTGTCCGCGCGGACCAACATCGAAATCGAGACCGATCTCGTAAATCATGTCGTCAAGGTCGAGCTCCTTGAGCGTCTGCTCGAAGAATGCGCGCACGCGCGCTTCTGCGTTGGCGACGTTCTCGGCAACGCGACCAAACAGGAGGTTATCTCTAACGGGTGCTGCCATGATCACATGGTCGGGATCATAAAACTCGATCTCGCCAACGTAGTCGTTCGGCAAGTAGCTTCTGAAACTCTCGCGCGCCCGCAGAACGCGTCGCTCGAACTCTTTGCTGATCAGGCCCATGCGATGGCGCGGTTCGATGTAATCGAGTGCGACAGACATCAGTTTCTCGCGATCGACCTGGGAGAGCCCATCCGATCTGTCGCGACGGCGGGCCCGTTTCGTGATGTCTGCAAACTCCTCCATGTCATCCCGCCGGATCATCGAAAACCGGTCAAACAGAGGGTGTCCGTCGGGGAGATCGGCGAACACGTCGATCATGTCTTCGACGATCCTGAGACCGATGGCCAAGAGTGGCTGCTCGAGGGCCTCCGCCTTCACGATCGCACGGAAGAACGGGTCCCCAACTCGCCCATGACCGCTCAAACGCTGACCGGCAACGACACCGAAAAGCAAATTCTCGCCGATGGTCGCATGCTGGTTGAAACGATCGAAAGCGAACGGCTCCACCAGGCGCGACAGGCCTTTCGCCCTCAGGCGTTCGGCAATGTCCCGCCGCGATTCGACGATCCGATGTTTCAGCGTCTCATCGGCCGTGCGTGGCAGTCGGCCGCGCAGGCCAAAATCATAGAGGTCCGGTCCCATCCCACAATCGCAAAGGATAGCAATGATGAGCCGGGTCAGTTGCTCAGGGCCGGTGACGCCAGCCGCTTCGTAGTCGAGCCAGTCATCATTATCGGCATAGGGCGGGTTGCCAGACTTGATTGCTTCGCGCCACCGCAGGCTCCCCGCATCGGTTGGTGGCGGCACCCTGCGCTGCAGCGAGATCGTCACATTCTCGCGGATACTGCCACGCAACAGCTCTGGCTCCGGCGGAACATAGGCGATCAGACGTGCGACGCGCTCGTTCGACGCGGTGTTGATCGGGAACTCGCCAATCGAGATGCGGCCATCGAAGTCGAGGACCTGATGGCCGAGGACGCGGGCGAGCGCGACCCTTCCGCTGGCTGCGGGACCGAACAATGCGATCTCGCCAGGACGGGTCAGCGTCAGGCTCAAACTCTCCAGCAACGGAGCGCCGCGCTGGTCTTCGAGGCGGAGGCCGGAGATTCGGATTGGGCTCGTCGGTGACGGGAGCGGACGGGCTGCGTCGTCGTCGTCGTCAGGCAGCAGCGGGCGATCATTAAACTGTGTGATGACCTGCTCATACTTCACGGTGACGTCGGCGCGGCGCTGATCCCAGTCGATCAATTCCTTGATCGGCGGTGGCAGGTCCCGATAGGCGGCGATCACGGCAACGAGCTGGCCGATGTCGAGCGAACCCTGCAGAGCCAGATAGCCGCCAATCGCGTAAAAGAAGAACGGCGTGATCTGCGCCAGGAAGTTGTTGAGGTATTTTACCGCGAACTTCCGTCGATAGAGGTCAGCGCGTATCGTGAACAGGTGACCAAGCCTGTGGGCGACGTCAGCTTCGACACGGCGCGTCAGGCCGTGGCTCTGGATCGTCTGGGAGCTATCGATCGCCTCACCAATGCGCCCTGCAAGTTTGCGTGACGCGATCTGCCGCTCGCGGCCCAGGCGAATCTGCTCCTTGCGCAGGATTGGGATCACGATCGCCTGCACAAGGACGATGCTCAGGGCTACGAGGCCAAGCCAGAAGCTCTGCACCATGATGAACAGCATGGCGGTGAACGCCTGTGTGCCGAGGAATGCAGGCTGAATAAACGCGTCGCCGATGAAGCCGCCGATGGGTTCGACCTCGTCTTTGATCATGCTGGCCGCTTCGGCTGGCTTGACCGCACGCAGATCGTCGGGCCTGAAGCGCATGAGCCGCGCGAACAGCTCATAGCGCATGCGCCGCAGCATGCGTTCGGCGAGAATGCCCTTCGCGATATTGATGACGTATTTGAACGCGCCGTTGGCAAGGACAAAAAACAAGAACAGGCCGCTCAGCGCGAACAGATAGCCGACCTGATCGAACAAAAATCCTTCCGTGATCGTCAACGTGCCGCCGAGCCAATCAGGCAGAGGCAGCGCAATCGAGAACAACGAGGCTTCGGTGACGCCTGGCGGAAATGCGCGGCCTTGGATGGCCTCGTTGACGATCCGCTTCGGAACATCGAGCGAGAGCCAATAAAACGGCAGCGAGGCAACGATGAGCAGCAGCACGAAGATCTGTTCGCTTCGGCTGTGGCGCCAGATATAGCGAAACAGGTTCGGGTCCAAAAAGACTCTCCAGGACGCAGGTTGCACCTCGAACGGATTGACGTCTTACAGGCAACGCGAAAGCGGTGTGTGTCACGAAAGGGTGATCCACGCGCTGATTGGGCACCGCGCGACACCACATGTTAGACTGGTAGGGCGCGTGACTGGAAGAGCCCGGTAAGGCTGACGCGAGCCAAACTCGTCATTCGCCCTAGTGTGATGACGGAGACGTCCGCTGCATCATGTTCGGCCGGGTGTCGAGGCGGACTTCTCGGTCTCAATCACACTCGACCCTTGAATTTTCTCGTGTCGTTCAGATCGCGAAATTCGTTCGGTGGGGGCTGGAGAAGGAGACGAATTTCGCGATCACG
>JBHJOC010000077.1:0-22146 GCA_050330095.1 Hyphomicrobiaceae bacterium | reverse complement strand
CGCGTCGCCGCGCGGCGTGATGTGCAGGCCGCGCGCGCCGTTGGTGCCCAGCAGCACGAAGGGGCTGGCGGCGATGAAGGCGGCGGTGCGCCCATCCACCCGGTGCGTCGCCTTGTGCTTCACCAGGTCGGTGGGCTGGGCATAGAGCGCCTCCAGCTCTTCCAGGGTGCTGATGCGGTGGGGGTCGGGGATGTGCGCGTCCATTCCCGCATGGTGGCGCAACGGCGCGGGCGTCGCTATATCAATCCCTTCAACCAATCTCTGAAGTAGCCATGGCCGGCCATTCGCAATTCAAGAACATCATGCATCGCAAGGGGCGGCAGGATCGCATTCGCTCCAAGCTGTTCTCGAAGCTTGCGCGTGAGATCACGGTGGCTGCAAAAATGGGGTTGCCCGATCCTGACATGAACCCACGTTTGCGCCTTGCAATCACCAATGCACGCGCGCAGTCGATGCCGAAAGATAATATCGAGCGGGCGATCGCGAAGGCGGCGGGGGCTGGCGGAGAAAACTACGAGGAGATCCGCTACGAGGGGTATGGGGCTGGCGGCGTCGCCGTGATCGTTGAGGCGTTGACGGACAACCGCAACCGCACCGGGCCTGCGGTGCGCGCGGCTTTCGCAAAACACGGCGGCAATCTGGCAGCGACGGGCGCTGTCAGCCACATGTTCAAGCGGATTGGGGAAATTCTTTACCCTGCGAGCATCGCCGATGCGGAGACGGTGCTCGAGGCCGCGATCGAAGCTGGCGCGGAGGATGTGCAGTCGAGCGTTGATGGCCACGTTATCGTGTGCCCGTTCGAGGATATCGGGCCGGTCTCACGCGCGCTCGAACAACCACTGGGCGAGGCTGAGAGCGTCAAAATTATCTGGCAGCCAACGCTGTCGGCAACTGTCGACGAGGACATTGCAACCTCGGTGATGAAATTGATCGCCGCATTGGAAGATGACGACGACGTGCAGAACGTTTACGCGAATTTCGAGATCGACGAGGCAACGCTCGCCAAACTCACCGCCGCTTGAGCGTTGTCGAACCCCGCACTCATCGCACCGTTGCAAAGAGGCAACGTCCGGGGACGTGGCGCCGCGCAGTTCCGGGAATACTGGAAAATCTGTCCACGTTGACCTTGTTAGGTAAGGCGGGGTCGCGCGGGCGCTCGAGTCCAGGGTCAGGCGCAGTCGGAGCGCAGCATATCGTGTTGAGCGTGGAGAGAGCCGGAAGGCCGGGTGGAAGGGCGCGGCGCGTTGTGGCCGTTGCCATCAGCGTCGTCTTTGCAGTGGCAGCCTTTGGTGCCGTCGGCGCCCCGAATGCGGCCTCGGCGGGAGAAGAGGACGAGGTTTTCACATCGACGGCCAACCCCGCTGAAACGATCACCATCGTCGTCGGCGGCGACCTCGGTCTTGGCGGCAGTGGCCAACCTGTCGATCCAAGGGGCGCCTACCGCCATGGCAGATTGATCCCGTTTGCCGACATGACCCGCAAGCTTGCACCGCTGCTCGACGGCGACCTCAACTTCGCCAACCTCGAGACGGTGGTTACCGACGACAACCGGCTTCCGGCATTCGAAAAGACCTTCAACTTCAGGAGCCATTCCGTCGGCGTGCGGCACTTGGTGGACATCGGCTTCAACGTGTTCTCGACCGCGAACAACCACGTGATCGATTACGGCACCGCTGGCATGGTCGACACGCTCAGGCACCTGCAGCAGCTCGAACGCCATGGCTTGAAAGCAGCCGCTGGGCTCGGCGCCAACCGTGCTGAGGCGCTCACACCGAAGCGGATCGAGGTGAAGTCGAGCGTCATAACACTGTCGGCGGTCGGCATCGGCGGGCGCTCGCCGACTGAAAATTCCCCTGGGATGCCCTCCTACCGCGATCCGCGCGATTTCGGCGACACGCTGACGGAGCTCGCGCGGACCGCTTCTGACTACCGCATTTTTTCAGCACACTACGGCCCTGAGCTGTCGATTGCGCCGGCACCTGGAGATGTTTTCAGGCTGCGGGATCAAGCTGTGCGAGGGATCAAGGCCGATCTCGTGCTTGGCCACCACGCGCACGTCGCAGCCGGCGTCCAGGTGGTCGATGGGCGGTTGATCTTCTACGGCCTCGGCAATCTCCTGCATCCGGGCATGCAGAACATGGCGCGCTTCAATGCTTGCCGGGACTATGGCCTGCTCGGAAAGGTCCATGTTGGGCGCGGGAGCGACGGCAGGCTGCGCGCCATTGCGGTCGAAGTCACGGCGCTCACGGACATGCACGAGGCGGCACGCCCCCTGACGGGCGTCGAGGGTCGTCGCCGGATCGCCGTTCTGAATGGTCTTGCGGCCGGCCTCGATCACGACGAGAACGCGCGTGGGCTGAGGTTCGTCGCACGCGAGGACGGTTCAGGATACGCCTGTCTTCCGGCTGCTGCAACGGCAACGGGTCCGGTCGGCGCAATGTGCAAGGACTGGGAACGACGGAAAGCCGACATCGAGCCGGCCAACACGACGTGCGGGCCTGTGCAGCGCCTCAGTGCGCCAAGACCGTCAGCCGAGCCAGCATCGGCGCGGCCACGCAGCCCGGCGCGCGGGAGCCAGCAGCGCGATTGGCGCGACGAGGTCTTCAACCGCTGATCAATCAACGGTCATGGGGCGGCATGCCGATAGCCCAGGTGTTCGCTTCATCCAATATCGATGACGTCGACCCGCAGCGTCATCGCCCGACCGTCGCGTAGGATGCCGAGCGTGACGGTCGCACCGATGCCAGCCTCTTCGAGGCGAGATGTCAGTTCAGCGGGCGTCCGCACGGCCTTGCCATCGACGGAGGTGATCACATCGCCGAGCGTCTGGAGCCGCTGGTCGATCCCTTTCAGCCCCGCCCGCGCGGCTGGTGCCCCCGCGGCAACATCGATCACGACCACGCCATCGACGCCCAACTGGGCCGCATAGTCGTCGGACGCGACACTGACCCCGATGCCGGGGCGCGCAGGTCGGCCGCGCTCGATGATCTGCGGCACGATCCGGTTCACGGTGTCCACCGGTACGGCAAACCCGATGCCCGCATTCCCGCCCGTCTCCGAAATGATTGCTGTGTTGACGCCAATCAGCCTGCCGGCGCTGTCGATCAGTGGTCCGCCGGAATTGCCCGGGTTGATGGCGGCATCCGTCTGGATCATGCCCTGGATCTCACGGCCACTCTGCGCTGGCAGGGTCCGGCCTAGTGCACTGACAACACCCGTCGTCAAGGACCGTGACAACCCGAACGGGTTTCCGATCGCAAAAACCGACTGGCCAATCCTCAGGTCAGACGAGGTGCCGACGGGGATCGGCACGAGATCTGATGCCGGCCGCGAGACGCGCAGTACTGCAAGGTCGTGATCGGGTGAGCGACCCACGACGCTGGCGGACGCCTGGTCGCCGCTGTCGAAGCGCACGAAGACGCGCGACGCGCCTGAGATGACGTGGTCGTTGGTGATGACGTGGCCGGCGCGGTCCCAGACGAAACCAGATCCCGTTCCCTCGCTCACCCGCCTGCGCCCGAAGACACCTCTGCCCGCACCTTCCGTGTAGATGTAGACAACGGACGGCGCAGTCGCCTCGAACACGGCAACGGTTGTGCGCTCGAAGTCTGCTAGATCGCCGCGTGCCGCCACAGTGCGGGCTGTGCGTTCTGTGAACATGACGGTCTGGACGAGGCCGCTGGCATACCACAGCCCCGCGATTGCAAGGATCGCGAGGATCACGGTCTGGAGAAAGCGGATATCGCTCATGGTCTAATCTCTGATGATGACGGTGGACCGGCCTTCGATTTGGAGCGCCACGAAGCCCTGCTTACCGGGCGGTTTGCCGGGCGAGCCGGTCAGTGTTCATGAAACGCGGGGAACACGCGTTCAGGTTCCAGGTGTCGAGACTGATCACCGGACAACCGCAAGAGCTTCGAATCGCGTGACGTGATAGACAATCGCCATGGGCCATACTCAAATGCGCATCATCGGTGTCGATCCTGGGCTTCGCTACACGGGTTGGGGCGTTATCGAAACCGATGGACCGCGGCTTACTTATGTCGCGTCGGGGCGGATCTCGGCTCCAGCCGACGACGATCTGGCCTTTCGCTTGCGTACGATCTTCGAAGAGCTCGTGTCCATCCTTGCAGCATTGAGGCCGGACGAAGCGGCCGTTGAGGAGACGTTCGTCAACGACAATCCTCGTGCGACGCTCAAGCTCGGCCAGGCGCGTGGTGTTGCGCTCCTCGTGCCTGCCTTGAAGGGAATACGTGTCGCAGAATATGCCCCGAACCTCATCAAGAAGACGGTTGTCGGCACGGGACATGCGGAGAAGCGCCAGGTGCAGGCGATGGTCGGCTTCCTGTTGCCGAAGGCCAAGTTCGGCAGTGCCGACGAAGCCGACGCCCTTGCGATCGCGATCTGCCATGCCAGTCATCGCGGCCAGAAGGCCCGTGCGCGCTTGATGGCCGAATCCGGGTAACGGCGTCGGATGGACGACGCGCTCACGGGCTGTCTCCGCCTTTGGCCTCTCACTCCGTTCGAGCGGGGCCCGCGCCCGATCCCGGCTGCGGCCAGAAGGGAGACCTACAGACTGGGCTGACCGTCCGTCGGCCCGCTGCGACGACGCAGAGGGCGGATCGACCGTCACGCGGCGCGGAACAGACGAACGGCTTCATCACGCTCAAACAGATAGAGCAGCCGCCGGATCGCCTGACCTCTCTCACTCGTCAGGCCAGGATCGGCGTCGAGCAACAGCCGGGCATCGTCCCTGGCTGCGTCAAGGAGGGCGTCGGCACCTGGGACTTCAGCGATGCGATAGGCGGGTGCGCCTGATTGGCGCGCGCCGAGAACCTCGCCGCCACCCCGCAGTTTCAGGTCCATCTCCGCGATTTTGAAGCCGTCCTCACTCTCTTCCAGGGTCCTGATGCGCTGACTCGCAATCTCGCCGGGATTGAGCGCATGAAGCAGGATGCAGTAGGACTGGCGGCTCCCGCGGCCAACGCGACCGCGCAGCTGATGCAGCTGCGCAAGTCCGAACCGCTCGGCATGTTCGATCACCATGATGGTCGCGTTCGGCACGTTGACCCCGACCTCGATCACGGTGGTTGCAACGAGCACCTTGAGCCTTCCGTCAGCAAAAGCCGACATCACAGCGTCCCGGTCGGTCCCACTCATCGCGCCATGGATGAGGCCGGCTTGACCTGGGAGCAGCTGGCCGAGGTGTGCTGCACGTTCCTCGGCCGCGGCAAGGTCGCTCGCGCCCGTGTTCTCGATCAAGGGACAGACCCAGTAAACCTGGGCGCCCTCGGCGACCTGAGCGCGTGTGCGGGCAAGCAGTTTTTCCAACGAGTCGATTGGCACGGCCTTCGTGACAATCGGCTTGCGCCCCGGTGGCTTCTCGTCCAACCGAGAGACGTCGAGATCGCCATAGTGTGTCATCAGAAGCGTTCTAGGGATCGGCGTCGCCGTCATTGCAAGCACATTGGCGCCCCCGTCACGGCCCTTGGCTTGCAGGGCGAGGCGCTGATGCACGCCGAAGCGGTGTTGTTCGTCGATCACGGCGAGCGCCAGGTCTGCAAAGTCGACCTCAGGCTGAAACACCGCGTGCGTGCCGATCAGGATGTCGATCTCGCCTGTAGCAAGGCGCGCCAGGACCTCGCGCCGCGGCTTGCCCTTCTCGCGGCCTGTGAGCAGAGCGAGGCGCAGGCCGGCTGCTTCAGCGAGCGGCGCCATGCCCTCGGCATGCTGGCGCGCCAGAATTTCGGTCGGCGCCATCAACGCGGCTTGCGCCCCGGCCTCGACGGCCATTGCCATCGCCATCAGCGCAACAACGGTTTTCCCCGACCCGACGTCGCCTTGCAGCAAGCGCAGCATCCGGCTCTCGGACGCCATGTCGGCTTCGATGTCGCGCAGTGCCCGGTTCTGGGCTCCCGTCAACGCGAACGGCAGCGCGCGCTGGATGCGGGCGCGAACGGCCCCGTCGCCGGTGATGGTGCGCCCGCGCTGGCGCCGATTACTCTGTCGCACCAGGGCGAGCGCGATCTGGCCGGCGAACAGTTCGTCATAGGCCAGGCGCTGCCATGCGGGTGCAGCTGGCGAGACCTGATCATGGTCGCGGGGGATGTGGATCTGCTCCACGGCGTCGCGAAATGACGGCCATCCGCGCTCGGACAACCAGTCCTGACGTTGCCATTCCGGAAGGTCTGGAACGCGCGAGACGGCCTGTCGGACAAGGCGGAGCAGCACCTTCCCCGACAGTCCCGAAGTCAGCCCATAGATCGGCTCGAGCATCGGCAGATCGGAACGCCGATCCGGCGGAACGATATAGTCGGGATGGGTCATCTGCAGCCGGTCGCCGTAACGGTCGATCCGACCCGAAACATAGCGCGCTTCGCCGATCGGAAGTTGGCGCTCAATGAACGCGCGCTCGGCGTGGAAGAAGACGAGATCGATTTCGGCCGTCTCGTCCTCACATGTGACGCGGTAGGGGACCTTGCGATTGCCGCGTGGCGGCGGCTTATGGGCAAGGACGCGCACTGCGAATGTCGCAATCGTCGCTGGGACAGCATCGCGCAGCGTGGGTTCAGCGCGCCGATCGATCAGCCCGGTCGGCGTGTGCCAAATCAGATCGATCACCCGCGGCTCGCTGATCCCTGGGGGAAGGGCGAGCGCCTTGGCGAGTTGCGTCTTGACGCGCGGCCCAACACCCGTCAGCGCCTCGACGGAGGAAAACAGAGGGCTCAGCTCGGGCGGTCGCATCGGTCCGGGTCCGGTCGGGATCGTGGTTCTGCCCGGGTTCTCCCTGAACCCACCACTCAAGAAAACCCTGGCACTGAGCGTCGCCCAGGGTGTTCGCCGCCTCCGTGGTCGCGTGTCCCTGGTGGGGCGGACCGTTGTGCGCTGTTGGGTGCGCCCCTCAGTCACGCAGGTGTTGGCGTTGCGAACGCGACGACGCTATACGACCATGACCGTGGCGCTCCATCCCGCATCCGTCAAGACCGCTGTAACGAACTGGCGGCGGCCTCCCACGGTTGGCCTCGCCCGGCGTCGACAGGCGCTTCATCACATGGGACCATCATGCACGACGCCCCAGAGCCCGACGGCATTCTCGACACGCGGCGCAGACGCGCCATCTACCGTGCAAACCATCGTGGCACCAAGGAGATGGACTGGTTGCTCGGGAAATTCGCCGAGGCCCACATTGGTGAAATGAGCGGTGCAGAACTTCAAACTTTCGAGCAACTGCTCGCACTCGCCGATCCCGACCTGCAGGGCTGGCTCATGGATACGCCGTCACGCAGACCCCTCGCATCACCAGACCCGCGCTTCGGTCATCTGATCAGTCGCATCCGTGCGTTCCATGGCATGAGCGCGCTGCCGGCACCTGCCTGAGGCACAACGGCCGGCGTTGCGGCCCCGAGGCCCGCGTGGACAGCGCTTGCGCTCGGTCGTATGCGACAGACGTGAGCGCGCACATGCATACTGCCGCTGCGGCGGAGCGTGGCACCGCACGCCCGGGACGACACAGCGGCGTCGTTCGGGCCCTGGGGCGCTTGGAGTTTTGGAACGGCGATATGACCAATACGAGCGACGCCGCCGGCCAGGTTGGCGACGTGACTTTGACTGGAGTGCCCGAGGGCTACGATGCGCGTGTGCTTGTCGAGCGTGTGCGCCGTCTCGGCCACGACGGGGCGGGAACACTGCTGCACGTCGCCCGGGATGACCGCCGCCTCGATGCTCTGTCGCAGGCGACGGCGTTCTTCGACCCGCGGCTGCGGGTCATCCAGCTGCCTGCCTGGGACACCGTTCCCTATGATCGAATCGGGCCGCAGCCCGATCTCGTCGCGCGGCGGATCACCGCGCTCTCGAAGCTCGTTCTCGCCGGTCGGAAAGAGCCGACACTTGTGCTGACCACGGTCAATGCCGTGCTTCAGCGGCTGGCGCCGCGCAGCTTCATCAGGGCGTCACTCAAGACGCTCGCACCCGGACAGAGGATCGACATCCCGAGGCTCACACGCCGCCTTCAAGCTGCCGGCTTTGTGCGGACGGGCATGGTGATCGAGCAGGGCGACTTCGCCGTCCGAGGTGGCATCGTCGACGTGTTCCCACCGGGTCGCGTCAATCCGATCCGGCTCGACTTCTTCGGCGATACGCTCGAAAGCATTAAGAGCTTCGACCCCGAAACGCAGCGCACGATCAAGGGTGTCCAGAAAATGGGCTTGATGCCGATCAGCGAGATCGCGCTCAGCTCCGAGGCGGTGCAGCGCTTTCGTGCCGGATATGTTGCCCTGTTTGGTGGCAACCTTGCGGAAGACCCGCTTTATCAGGCGGTGTCGGAGGGGCGTTCCTTCGCCGGCATGGAACATTGGCTGCCGTTGTTCCATGAGAAACTCGAGACCTTGTTCGATTATCTCGACCCGGGCGCTGCCGTTAGCTTCGACGAGGCCGCCGACGAAGCCATTCGCCAGCGGTTCGAGCTGATCAGCGAGCACTATCAGGCCCGCGTTGATGGACTGGAGGCCGAAACATTCGGCGCCCCGCCCTATAAGCCCGTGCCACCCGATCGAATGTTCATCGATGGTTCGGAATGGGCGCGCCTGCTTGCAACGCGCGGCGTGTGGCGTCTGACGGCTGCGCGCGACAGCGTCGCGCGGTCGACGGAAAGCTGTGGCGGGCGGGTCGGGCGAACCTTCGAGACCGAGCGCCAGTCAGCCGACGGCGATCTGATCGGGGCGCTCATCGGGCATTTGAAGGGGGCTCCGGCATCGCGGCGGCGCGCAATCCTTGCTGCCTGGACGGAAGGTTCCAGAGAACGGCTGAGATCAATGCTCGCTGAGCGTGGCTTTGATGATGTCGTGGCCTGCGAAACCTACGCCGATGTGCAGGCACTTCCCGCACACAAGGTGGCAGCCGTCATTCTCGGCCTCGAGCGCGGGTTTGAAACCGAGGAAATGGTTGTCGTATCCGAACAGGATGTGCTCGGCGACCGCCTCGTGCGACCGCGAAAGCGCCGCAAGAAGGCTGCGGACGTTATCACTCAGGCCACGAGCCTCGCCGTCGGTGACCTCGTCGTCCATGCCGACCACGGCATCGGCCGCTTCGTCGGCCTGAAGACAATCGAGGCACTCGGCGCGCCGCATGACTGCCTGCAACTCGAATACCATGGAGGCGACACGCTCTATCTCCCCGTCGAGAACATCGAGCTTTTGTCGCGCTACGGGTCTGATGCCGAGGGCGCAAATCTCGATCGGCTGGGCGGGTCAGCTTGGCAGTCGCGCAAGGCGAGGCTCAAGAAGCGGCTGCGCGAGATTGCCGGCGAGCTCATCAACATTGCAGCGCTGCGCCAGTTGCGATCGGGCCTCGTGCTCGAACCTCCGCAAGGTGCTTACGACGAGTTCGTCGCACGGTTCCCGTTCGAGGAGACCGACGACCAGTTGGCGAGCATCGAAGCAGTGCTCGAAGACTTGGCCTCGGGCAAGCCCATGGATCGCTTGATTTGCGGTGACGTCGGGTTCGGCAAAACCGAGGTGGCGATCCGCGCTGCGTTCACTGCCGCCATGAATGGCACGCAGGTCGCTGTCGTTGTGCCAACAACGCTGCTTGCCCGCCAACATTTCCGCAGCTTCTCGCAGCGCCTCGCGGGGTTCCCGTTGAAGATCGCGCACGCGTCAAGGCTTGTTGGCACCAGGGAACTGGCGGAGGTGCGAGCCGGCCTGAAGGACGGGACGATCGACGTCGTGATCGGCACGCACGCGCTGCTTGGCAAAACAATCGAGTTCGATCGGCTCGGCCTACTGATCATCGACGAGGAGCAGCACTTTGGCGTCACGCATAAAGAGCGGCTCAAAACGCTGAAAGAGGACGTTCATGTTCTGACACTGTCTGCGACGCCAATTCCGCGGACGCTGCAGCTTGCATTGTCGGGGGTGCGCGAGTTGTCGCTGATCACGACACCACCGGTCGATCGCCTCGCGGTACGCACCTACGTGACACCCTTCGATCCGGTAATCCTGCGCGATGCGCTGCGCCGCGAGCGCTTCCGCGGCGGTCAGACTTATTATGTCGTGCCGCGGATTGCAGACCTCGACGACGTAGCCGAGTTCTTGGCCGATGCGGTCCCCGATCTCAGGTTGGCTCGGGCGCATGGGCAGCTTTCGCCAACCGAACTCGAAGACATCATGACCGGCTTCTACGAGGGCAACTACGACGTCCTGCTGTCGACGGCGATCGTCGAGAGCGGGCTCGACGTGCCGAACGCCAACACGATGATCGTTCATCGCGCCGATATGTTCGGCCTTGCCCAGCTTTATCAGCTTCGCGGGCGCGTCGGTCGCTCGAAGACCCGCGCCTATGCCTATTTCACGACGGCGCCTGGCCAAAAGCTCACCGAAACCGCGCAAAAACGGCTCAAAGTCCTGCAATCGCTCGATACGCTCGGCGCCGGTTTCTCGCTCGCGAGCCACGACCTCGACATCCGCGGCGGTGGCAACATCCTTGGCGAAGAACAGACGGGCCACGTCCGTGAGGTCGGCTTCGAGCTTTATCAGTCGATGCTTGAAGAGGCGATCGCATCGCTGAAGGAAGGTGAGGGGGCTCGGCATGCGCAGGAGCAGTGGAGCCCGGAGATCGCCCTTGGTATCCCGACGTTGATCCCCGACAGCTACGTCACCGATCTCCAGCTTCGCCTCGACCTCTATCGACGCCTGTCGAAGCTCGAGACCCGCACTGACATCGACGATTTTGCACAAGAGCTCGCGGACCGTTTCGGCGCACTTCCCCAAGAGGTCGCGAGCCTGCTCGACGTAATGGAGATCAAAGGTCTGTGCCGTCATGCCGGTGTCGCCCGGGTCGAGACAGGACCGCGCGGGGCCGTTATCACATTCCGGCCGAACGCGACTGAGGACGCAAAAAAGCTTGTTGCGTTCGTTCAAAAGTGCGGGCCGGCAGCCAAAATGCAGCCGGATCACAAGATCGTTTTCAAGGCCGACTGGGAGGAGACGGGCAAGCGGCTCCGGGGGGTGCGCAAGCTGCTTGGACAGATTGCTGACGCGGTCGCGCCAAAGTCGTCCAATGCGACGGGTGGACCACAAGCAAGCGCGTCTGCCCATCTTGCCCGTATCAAGGTGGGTTGACGTGGAGCCGCGGGCGAGCCGAGCTCCACGTCTGCGGTCGTGCGATCAGCTCAAGAGGTCGGCATGATCACCGCGTCGATCACGTGGATCACGCCGTTTGTGGCCTCGATATCGGCTTGAGTCACTGTCGCCCCACCGACTTTCACGCCGGATGTCGCGTCGATCGCCACCTTGCTGCCCTGGGCGGTCTCGACGTCCATTGTCTTACCGGCGATGTCGCTCGACATGACTTTACCGGGGACGACGTGGAATTTCAGGATACCGGCGAGCTTCTCCTTGTTCTCGGGCTTGAGCAGGTCGTCGAGCGTGCCGGCCGGCAGAGCAGCGAAGGCTTCGTCCGTTGGCGCGAACACGGTGAATGGGCCATCACCTTTGAGCGTGTCGACGAGATCGGCGGCCTTCACGGCTGCGACGAGTGTCGTGAACGAGCCAGCGCCGACTGCGGTGTCGACGATGTCTTTGCGCTCGGCGCCCGCGTGGGCGCTCGCAAGCGGCATGATGAGCAGTGCGGAAAGGGCGAGTGCTTTGAGGAACATTCCGGCCTCCATTGTGTGGTCGGTCATGTTCGGCGGAACGAGATGGTTCACACCGGTCGCTGACGCGCAGCGACCTCTCTTAAATGGATCCGAACGCTGTCCAGTTTACTTACCGCAATGTTAATTTGTTGAAATCGCGTGGTAATGTTCGCCATCTGAGCGCCTTGGCGTGATCCTCCTCAAAGCGCTTGGCCGTCCGGCTTGGCAAACGCGCTCAGCGCCGCGCGCTTGATTTTGCCGTTTGCTGTGCGCGGCAGGGCCTCGATCGTGGTCCAGAGCCGCGGCCGCTTGTAGCCGGCGAGAACGGTTTCAGCGAAGGCATCCAGTGCGGCCGTGTCGAGAGGCCTTGTCGGGTCCTTCGGCACGATGAACGCGCCGATCACGCTCACATCGGCGCGCACGGCGACCTCGGCACAGGCGATCTCTGCGATTGACGGGTGGTCGGCGAGAGCGGCCTCGACCTCTTGCGGCGACACCCGATAGCCGAGCGCCTTCATGATGTCATTGGCGCGGCCGCGATGGGCGACGTAGCCCTCGTCGTTCATCATGGCGAGGTCGCCACCGATGAACCACTCGCCCCGCAAGACCTCGGCCTCTTCCTGCGGCCGGTTCCAATAGCCGAGCATCAGGCCTGGATCCGTTCGATGGACGGCGAGCAGACCTTCGACGCCGGGCGGAAGCGGCGTCGTTGCCTCGCAGCCGTCACCGTCGATGGGCAGGATCGCCACGCATCGGCCTGGCTGCGGCCGGCCGGCATAGCCAGGGCGCGACGGCGTCTGCGGCCCGGTCGAGATGTAGGTCGACATCTCGCTCATGCCGAGGGCTTCGTAGAGCGGACGCCGCATCACCGCGCTCCAATGCGGGATAAGGTCGGGCGGGGGGCTTTCGCCGGCCATCAAGCCGTGGCGGAGCGTGTCGACCGCCGCAAGGTCCCGTTCGGCGTACTTGAGGATCTGGCGATAGAGGCCCGGTACGGCTGCAAACATGGACGCCGACTGGGTGGCGAGGAAGCGCGGCCAGGCGTCAGGTGTCTTTGTGCCGGTGAATACGACGGAGGTCGCCGCGTTCGCCCAGGGATCAATCAGTCCTGTTCCAAGAGTGTACGTCCAGTTAAACGCGCCCGCGTGGGCCACGATGTCGTCCGACGTGATCCCATACCAGCCACGATACATGGGCCGGCGTCCCCAACCTGCGCGATGGGCATGCAGAACGCCCTTGGGCTTTGACGTCGTGCCCGACGTGTAGATGAGATAGGCAGGCTCGTCCGCGCGCGTCGCGCGATAGGGCAGCGGCGCAGCCTTGTTGAGTGCCGCTGCAACCTCATCCGGATCGACGTGGCCAACGCCATCGAGGCCGAACAGGGCGGAACGATGGGCGGAGACGAGAACCTTGGCGCCGCTGTCTTCGACGAGGTAGCGCACCTCAGGATCAGTCAGCTGCTCGGAGGCAGGGATCGGCACGAACCCACCAGCGATCGCACCGAAAAACAGCAGCGCATAAGTGCTCGTGTTGGGCAGCTGGATGACGATCCTGTCGCCGGGAGCAAGACCCAAGCGGGCCAGCAAGCCAGCAGCCTTCAGGCAGTGGTTCTCAAGCTTGCGATAGGACCACACTTCATCAGGGGCGCCTGACGGATCGCTGACGACAAGCAGGGCCGCCTTGTCGGGCGCTGCGCGCGCCGCGATGCCGATCGCATAGGCAGCGAGGTTGAAGGCTGGCGGACATGGCGTGCCTTTGAAACCGACAGGCAAGTCCGTTCTTGGTGTCGCGGTCGCTTGCACGGTCTGACGGAACTCAGGTTTGGTTGCGCTTTTCAAGGGACGGGAGATCCATTCGAGTCCGAGCGTATCGCGATCGTGTCACAGGTTCGGCCGACTGGGGCGAGCGGAAGACGCCGCGTCGATGGACCATGCATGTGCGCGCACGCGTGCGGACATGCGCACAGGATGCCTCAAGGGCGGGCCCCTGCGCCAGTGGGTTCAGCGCGGGGCTGGTGCCACCATGTGTCAAGGTCGAAGCCCGACAGCGGGGCGATCAGCGGCCGCTCGAACGTGGCCTTGCGGGCAACCCAGGTGCCAGGCGCGTGATGGAGCGGGACGACGTAGTCACCGGACAGGAGCACGCGGTCGAACGCGCGGACTGCATCGACAAACTGGCTTTCGTCACGCGCGCCAAGCATCGCGGAAATCATCGCATCGGCCGCCGGATTCTCGACGCCGGCGAGGTTCAGGCTGCCTTCGACATTGGCATACTCGCTCGACCAGCGATGGATTTGTTCGTTCCCGGGTGACAATGACGCCGGCCATCGCCACTGCACCATGTCGAAGTCGAAGGACTTGAGCCGCGACCAGTATTGCGCGTCATCAACTTGCCGAATCGCGACGCTGATGCCGATCCGCTCGAGTGTCGTGCGGTAGGCGAGCAACAGACGCTCCTGGCCCTTGCTGCGCGACAGGAACTCGAAGGACAGGTGTGCTCCCGTTGATCGCGAGACGATGCGCCGGCCATCGATCACATATCCAGCCTGCTCAAGGAGATCGAGGGCGGCTCTGAGCCGTGCACGGTTGCGTCCCGTACCGTCGCCGGTCGGCAGGCGCCAGGTCCCCTCCAGAACGTCAGCCGCGACCGCGTCGGGAAACGCGGACAGAAGTTCACGCTCGCCGGGGCTTGCGGGGCGCCCTGTCGAGGCGAGTTCCGATCGCGCGAAATAGCTTTCTGTCCGGGCATAGAGGCCGTTGAAGAGCGATGCGTTGATCCACTCGAAATCGAACAGCTCGATCAGGGCGCGCCGCACACGCTGATCGGCGAAAACGGGTTTGCGCGTGTTGAATACCAGCGCGTTCATGCCGTCCGGCAGGCTGGTTGGAATGGTCTCAGTGACGATGTCGCCACGCGTCACGGCTGGGAAGCGATAGCCCTCGGCCCAGCGCACCGATTCGGTCTCGAAGCGAAGATCGAGCGCACCACTTTTAAAGGCCTCGAACATGGCAGTCTGTTCGCGGAAGTACTCGAGCCGGATCGTGTCGAAGTTGAATTGCCCACGGCGGATTGGAAGGTCGCGTCCCCAGTAGTCTGGGTTGCGCGTGAAGGTGACGGACCTGCCAGGATCAACGGCACCGATCATATACGGGCCGCTGCCGATCATCGGCTCGAGAGTCGTCTGTTCGAAGCGATCAGGGTCGATCCTGTGACGCGGCAGGATCGGCATCAGGGCGAGGATTAGAGGGATCTCTCGATCATCCCCGGTTGCAAAGCGGAACCGCACGACGTGTGGCTCCGGCGTCTCGATTGCGGTGACCTTGGAGTAATGTGACCGCATGAATGGCGGCCCGAACCGACGCAGGAGATCGAGCGAGAACGCAACATCGGCTGACGTCAGCGGCATGCCGTCACTAAACCGCGCCTCAGGCCTGAGATAGAACGAAATCATGCTGCGATCGTCTGGCATCGCGATGCTGTGAGCGAGCAGTCCGTAGAGCGAGAATGGCTCGGCACCCGATCGGGCCATCAGGCTTTCGAAGACGTAGCCGCGAATGTTGTCGACTTTGACGCCGCGGACGATGAACGGATTGAGGTTATCGAAACTGCCATGCACGCCGAAAACGAGCTGGCCGCCCTTCGGTGCCGACGGGTCAGCATAGGGCAAGTGCTGGAAATCTGGGGGCAGGTCTGGTTCGCCGTGCATGGCGATGGCGTGCCGCAGGGCCAGGGCCGCGGGAGGACTGGCCGCGGGAGGACTGGCCGCGGAAGCGCCCATGTCATGGGGCTCCGACTCTGGCGCGGTAACAATGTGGGCGATGGCGCGGCCGCTCTCCGCGCCTCGGATTGACTGCGCTTGCGCGCCTCCCGCAAGTGCGACCAGCATGATGGAAAGCGCAACGACGGCGGCGTCAGCAAAACTGGCGCGTGCTGCAATCGGGTTTGATCTGCAGGCTTGGTGGGCCGCTGCGCGGGCGTCACCCAGGGCCAGCAAAAACCGCCGATCGGTTCGAAGCGCTTCTATGGCTCGTCCGAACAAGAGTTACTCCAACGGGTAAGGCCGAGAAATCGTATCACGCAGCCGTCTCATGCAACCGGACAAAGATGCCGAGCCCGAGCTAGGAACGGCCCCGCTTTTCAATCGTAGACGGATCGTGCGGCTTCATCAGTGACCTCGGACTGGACGGAGGCAGCAAACTTTCGGCGTTGCCTCTCTGCAACGTTTCATGCGCACAGCTTCTTGGCATTTTTCAGAGCCGGGGATTGAGCCTTGGGATCGCCTCAATCCCGCCCTTACTCGCCCCGCATGCGCTTCAGCGACGCGCCGGTCATCGCCCGCAGAGTGACCCTGCGATGCAGGGGCGGGACGCAGGAGCCATCGAACGCAGGAACTTTGTCGGCGGCAGGCCCTCAGCGCCTGCGAACCAGCTCGGAGATGGGTCGAAGATGGGAATGGGCAAGATTATATGGCGCGCCGGTCGCAGCTCGATTGCAGCCGTGGGCGCGCTCGCGCTGCTGGCATCGTCGGCAGTTGCGCAGACTGAGGCGGAAAAGCAGGCCAATACGTGGATCAAGATATGCAACAAGGAGCCGATCCCGGAGCGTGGCGCTGATGGTCAGGTGACGACGCGCGAGGCAAACCTGTGCCTGACCACGATGGAGACGTTCTCCCGCGAAACCGGCATGATGCTCGCCTCAGCTGCGGTGCGCGTGACCGAAGGCTTCGACAAGAAGCAACTCCTCGTGACGGTCCCGCTCGGCATGCTGCTGCCTGTCGGCCTGCGGGCAACCATTGTGGACGCCAAGGTTTTCAAGGACTTCCGCGAGAACAAGGCCGTCGATACGAAGGACATGAAGCTGATCCCGTTGACGTTCCTGATGTGCCACGTCGAGGGGTGTGCCGCTGAAACGGAAGCGCCGGACGAACTGATCGCGCAAATGAAGGCGGGCGCGGGCCTGATCATCCTCGGGCAATTCGTCGATCGGCGCCCGGCTGCCTTCTCGATCCCGCTACTCGGGTTCACTGCGGCCCATGACGGCGCACCGCTGGAGAACCCCGGGGCTTACTTCCAGGCGCGCACCCAGCAGCTTGCCCAGATCAGGGCGGCCTATCGTGAGCGGGTCATTGAAGCCGCCCGTGAGGCGCAAGAAAAACGAAATGGCCAGCCGAAACAGTAAACGTCAGCTTGTCGCGCTGCGCGGCAGGTTGTCGGACGTGTGAACATCCGGTCCGGAAACCCGGACCCGATGTTTAGGTTGGGGTGGCGTACGCGACAGCCCAACAGTGATGCCAACCCCGACCGGTTCGAGGAGCTCGATCCGCCCGGTGGACAACGCTGCCCGAACGTGCCGGGTGGAGTGCCGCGCCTCTTCAGTGCGCGCTCATGAATTTTGGCCGCAGACGGCCCTGGGCATTGACCTCGAACATCTCTGCCACCTTGGGGTGGCGGAGGGGCTGCGGATCGTCATCGGGCAGCAGGTTCTGCTCAGAGACGTACGCGATGTATTCCGTCTCAGCGTTTTCGGCGAGCAGATGGTAGAAGGGCTGGTCCTTCCGCGGACGAATGTCCTTCGGAATCGACAGCCACCACTCTTCCGTGTTCCCAAACTCCGGGTCGATATCGAACACGACGCCGCGGAACGGATAGAAGCGGTGCCTGACGACATCCCCGACAGAGAATTTGGCCGAAACGATCTTGCTCATACTCCGCATCTAAACCGTAAGACGCAAGCCGGCAACTCGCCCTGTCGTTCGCGTGTGGGGTGACATGTAACGCTTGCAATGGTGGTGTGTCGGGCACAACGTTACCTGATCGTTGTCCGTTCCTGGAGCCCTTGGCGTGATGCGCATGTCGTCGTCCCTCACGTCTCTTGTGCTGGCTATTGTCGCAAGTAGCGCCGCCGGCCCGACTTGGGAGGCTTCGGCGCAGACGGCTTCCCCAATCCGTGAGTTGCGTCTTGGCATTCTCGCACACGACGTGCCGGGACTTTGGAGCGGGTTCCGCATCGAGCAGGACGCAATCGCGCTCAATGCCGAAGTGATCTTCAGTCCCTCGCTACCGTTCCTGTGGGGCGCCATCCGCCCGGCGATCGGAGCGACGATTGCAACCGAGGGCGGAACAAACACGGTTTATGCAGACGCGCGCTGGGAGATCGAGGCTAACGAAAGGCTGTTTTTCAGCATCGGCCTCGGAGCCGGGGTCCACGACGGAGCAACGGATGTGCTGAGAGCCGGCGAGAAGGCTCTTGGCACCCGCGTGCTGTTTCACGTGCCAATCGAGGCCGGGATCCGCCTTGACGGCCACAACAGCGTGTCAGCGTATTTCGAGCACTTCTCGAATGCAGGACTCGGACGCTTCAACGAGGGTCTCGACCGCATCGGGCTCCGCTACGGGTATCGCTTCTGATAACGAACGCCATTGACGCGACCCGGGTGGAGCATCCGCGGCACCGTGGCGTGTCCGCGCGCCGCCGATACCCCCCAAAGCCGTCAGGCTTGGCGGGTCTCGCTCCCGGCTCAAAACTGGCGCAAGGCCGCGACAAGGGCTTCGACACGACCCCCATTGTCGTTGATGTGACGCTCGAAAATCTGGGTGAGGAACGGCGACACCCAGAAGCCAATCACCTGCGCATCGCGCACCTTGAATGTATTTTCGCGCGGAACGAGCATCCAGCGAACGTCGTACTGGCTGCCATCGGACAGGAAGATGCGGCTGTCGATCAAAACGTGCTGTCCCTCGCGGAAACCCGGTGAGGGAAATTCGGCACGAACAACCGTGTACTTCTGGCTCTCTGTCGCGGCGTAGCGCGCAATAAAGCGCACAAGCCCGTTATAATAGTCCTGACGCTGCGTCGTCGTGAGCGCCGCACGATAGCTGCCGAGCGCATCCATCCCGATGGCAGGCACATGCCCGTATTTGCGGATCACACGTGCAAACGCCTCGTCACCCCCGCCGCGCTGTGCCGCAATCAACTCATTCGCGACCTGCTGCATGAACTGAGCTGCGCGGTCTGGGTTCCGGGCCTGGGCGGAAACTGGTGCGACGAAGGCGGCCGCGAGCATGAATGTCGCCGCGATCACCGCCCAATAGATGGTGCGGCTGCTGGCACGAGCTTCAAGGGGAGATCGGGTTGTCACGCGCTGAGTCCTCAGAGCAGGGTCCTCGAAAACGCAATCAGACTGCATCTCGAGCGATGTCTCGGAACGATGTGCCGGCTAAGATATAATTGAGGCTAAATCACAACGATTGATTAACATGCGTCGCAAGGTGCGCCGTTCACATTTCACGTGGTGACGAGGCTTTCCAGCGCTGGAAGCAGCGCAGCCACAGCAGGCGTGGTGCCGGTGCATCGATTGCACGGGCTTATCCACAGGCAACGCTGTGGCTGGTTCACGAGCTGCTGGTGCCGACGCCTCCGATGCCCAACCTCCGGCGTCAGGCGGCGGCCAGCGCCGCGCCGCGCGGTGCGGCGCTCCCGGTCTCGAGCGCTCTGAATGTCGCGTCTGCGACGACGGGTGCACCGAGCGCGCGCGAAATTCGCTGCACTTCGGCATCTTCGAAGACGAGGGCCTGAGCGAGCAGCGGGCTCAGTCGACGGTCGGGATGCAATAAATAGAGTCCATGCGTCCGCCCGCTGAGGGACGACTGCGGAATGACCGCGAGCCCATCGAATGCCGTCAGCGGCGTCCGTGTGGTGCGGTACGCCAAAAGCCCTGGAACGCGCATCTCGACGAACGCTGGCCCGATCTCGATCTCAGGACGGCAAAGCAACGCGCGATGACAGCAGACGAGGGCCCAAGCCAACAGTGCAACGCCGATTGCGCCTGCGAGCAACAGCCGGCCCCATCCGAAGTATGTCACCCGCGCCGAACCCGGCTCAGTGCTCGCAACGGCCGTCGCAACCGCAGCTGCAATCGGCAGCGTGATCAGCGCGAGTACGGCGATCAGCACGAAGGCGTAGCCGAAGGCTCCAACCCGTGACGCGCTGAGACGAAGAGTGACTGGCAGTTCGTTCCAATCGCCGCGCTGGTCGATGCGGCGAACCCAAGCAAAAGGCATCAGCGTCTACCCCGAAAAACCGTGGGGTGTTGTAGTCTTGGCATGCTTACTTTCAGCTTAAAGCCGGCATCATCGTTAACGGGCTCGACCAGACACGGCTGGATGATTGGATCTTGCGCGCCATCACCATTGACGGACATAAAGATATCTTTATATGTCGGTGAAGCCGAGGTGCTGGAGCCGAGATGACCGACGCAACAACCAACCCTGACGCAAAACTGTCCGGTGATGCGGCCGTTGCAGCCTTGCGTGCGATCGCTGAGCCGACGCGACTGCGAATTGTGGCGCTGCTCGCAGGGGCGGAGTTGAGCGTCAAGGACCTCACTCGTATCCTCGGCCAGAGCCAACCGCGCATCTCGAGGCACCTCAAACTGCTCTCGGATGCGGGCGTGATCGCGCGCTTCAAGGAGGGCGCCTGGCTGAATCTTCGTTTGACGGACGATCATCCAGCACGCGCACTGGTGGCGCATGTGCTTGGCGCGATTGATCCGCGGTCCAAGCCGTTCGCGCTCGACATGGCGCGCGCCGAGGCTGTACTCGCCGAGCGCTCCGCTGAAGCAGAAACCTACTTCGCGGTCCACGCGCACCGCTGGGACGAGATCCGGGCGATGCATGTCGATGAGGCGAGCGTCGAACGGGCAATGCTGGACATGGTCGGTCCGGGCCCATTCGACACCATGCTCGATATCGGAACGGGGACAGGGCGGCTGCTCGAGTTGTTCGCACCTTTCTACCGTCGTGGCATCGGCATCGATACCAACACCGCGATGCTGGCTTACGCGCGCTCGCGGCTCGAGACGGCGCGGATTGCCCACGCCCAGGTTCGCCAGGGCGATCTCTACGGGATGATGGTGGCACCGCGCTCCTGCGACCTTGTCACGATGCATCAGGTGCTGCACTTCCTCGATCGTCCTGCTGTGGCGCTCGGGGAGGCGGCCGGTGTTCTGGCGCCGGGCGGAGTCATGCTCGTGGTCGATTTCGCGCCGCACGCGTTTGGCGAACTGCGCGAGGACTTTGCCCATCGTCTGCTCGGCATCGCAGACGATGACATGCGCAAATGGCTTTCGAGCGTCGGCCTGACGAAGATCGAGACGCGGGTCCTGCCACCGCCGGCTCGCGCGGGGCTCAAGGGGCTCGGTGTGATGGTGTGGTGCGCCTTCGCCCCTGGCGCACCCGCACGCTCCAAGATCACAACCGATGGTGGCCAGACGATCCGCGAGGTTGTGCGGTGAGTGCAACGTCGACCTTGACACTGTTTCGACGACGGGGGGGCTTGCACCTTGCGCGCACTCACCACGAAAACATGAGGTGGAACCAGCATGGCTGAGCGACGCAGCCGCTTGATCGACGGCGGAGATATCGGAGTTTCGTTCGAGTTCTTCCCGCCTAAAACGGAGAAGATGGAGCAGGCGCTCTGGACGTCCATTTCACGTCTGGCCCCGCTCGCGCCAGACTTCGTCTCTGTGACCTATGGCGCGGGAGGCTCGACGCGGGAGAGAACCCACGCGACGGTCGCGCGCATCGTTCGAGAGACGAATCTCGCGCCGGCCGCGCACCTGACGTGTGTCGGTGCGACCCGCGATGAAGTGGACGATGTGGTTCGCGGATATTGGCAAGCGGGCGTTCGCCATATTGTCGCGTTGCGGGGCGACCCGCCCGCGGGCGTCGGCTCGCGTTATGTTCCGCATCCTGGAGGCTATGCCAACGCGGCAGAACTGACCGCGGGCATCCGTAGAATCGCCAATTTTGATGTTTCGGTCGGCGGCTACCCGGAGGTTCACCCGGAGAGCGGCAGCGTCGAGGCCGACATCGACAACCTCAAGGCCAAGGTTGATGCCGGCGCAACCCGGATCATCACGCAGTTCTTCTTCGATAATGCGCACTATCTGCGCTTCATCGAGCGTGCGCGGCGCGCCGGGATCGACTGCCCTATCCTTCCGGGCATCGTACCGATCCACAATTTCAAGCAGGTGGCGGGGTTTGCGGGCAAGACCGGTGCGAGTGTCCCAGGCTGGCTCGCACAGCGCTTCGACGGCCTCGACGATGATCCAGCCACGACGCATCTCATTGCAGCCGCAGTCGCTGCCGAGCAGGTGTTCGGTCTCGTCGACGAGGGCGTGACCGAGTTTCACTTCTACACGCTCAACCGGGCTGATCTTGTCTTTGCGATCTGCCACTTGCTCGGCATTCGCGCACGCGTTCCCGCAGAACCAAGCCGCCCCGAGGTCGCCTACTCATGAGCAAAGCCCGCGAAAGTCTCACGAAAACCGCGCGCGAGCGCATCCTCATTCTCGATGGCGCGATGGGTACGATGATCCAGCGCGAGAAGCTCGAAGAAGCCGACTACCGTGGCGAACGCTTCGCCGACTGGCCCAGTGATCTGAAAGGCAACAACGACCTGCTGGTGCTGACGCGTCCGCAGACCATTGCGGGCATCCACCGGGCGTTCCTCGA
>JBHJOC010000076.1:0-14703 GCA_050330095.1 Hyphomicrobiaceae bacterium | reverse complement strand
GAAAGGCGGTGTCGAAGCAGCCGATCTGGAGCGCTGCAGGAAACAGGGCGCGCGCAGCCTCAACGGCACCAAGGTTGTGAGGTTGATGGAGTGGAGCCAGCGGATCAAGCTGGTGAAGCCGCGCCAAGACCTGATCCGTCAACTCACACGGTGCCACGAACTCAGCGCCACCGTGGGCGATTCTATGGCCAACGCCAGCAATCGGCCGGTTTGCCAGAACGTCGTGCGAGCGCGCGATGATTGCGGCCAACGCGCCCCTGTGGTCGACCGCGCCGAGTGAGAACGTTTCGCGCGCCCCGCCTGGCCTCGACACGGTCAAGACCGCATCTGCGCCGATGCGGTCCGCGACGGCGCGCTCAAACTCCACAGGCTCTTCATGGGCCGCATAGAACGCGACCTTCACGGACGACGAGCCGGCGTTCACCGTCAAAATGACCGCGTCATCGCGCGTGCGCCGATCGCCGCCAGCCACCGTCATTGGGTGCGCACCCAAGCGTCATAGAGAGCTGCGACCGCGCAGGACGCGAGGCGCGCGCGCTCGTCATCTGAGCGGCTCGTCAGGATGATCGGGCACCGGGCGCCAACAACAATGCCGCCAGCTTCTGCGTGTGCAACGAACGTCAATTGTTTTGCGACGATGTTGCCAGCCTCGAGATTCGGGACGACGAGGATATCGGCACGACCGGCAACGAGTGATTTGATCCCCTTCTTCGATGCCGAGTGGACATCGACGGCATTGTCGAGTGCGAGAGGGCCATCCACGATGCCGCCGGTGATCTGGCCGCGTTCCGACATTTTGGCGAGGGCGGCTGCGTCGATCGTCGACGGGATCTTTGGGTTCACGGTCTCGAGGGCCGAGAGAATCCCGACCTTTGGCTCCGTGATCCCGATCGCTCTGGCGACGTCGATCGCATTCTGGACAATATCGACCTTTGTCTCGAGGTCCGGGGCGATGTTGATTGCGGCATCCGTGACGAGCAGGAACTGCTGCAGTCCCGGCACGTCCATGATGTAGACGTGACTGAGCCGCCGCGATGTTCTGAGCCCGCCCTCGCGCTTGACGACGTGATGCAGGAGTGCGTCCGTGTGAAGATGGCCCTTCATCAGTGCTTGCGCGCGGCCCTTCGTCACGAGATCGACGCCGATCGCGGCAGCAGCATCGTGTGTCGGCGCTTCGATCAGCTCATGGGCCGAAATGTCGGCACCGATTGCGGCCGCTGCGGCTTCGATGAGATCGCGGCGCCCAATGAGGATAGGCGTAATCAAGGTGTGAGCCGCGCCGAGCAGAGCACCTTCGAGTGCTGAGGATTCCTCGGGCGCAACGACCGCAGTCGGAATCGGAGGCAGGGCTTCTGCGCGGGCGAGCAGGCGATCAAAGTGCGCGTGCTTGCGAACCGTCAGGCCCGGCACTGTTGCTGCATCAAAGGACTGCGCAAATTCAGGCGCGATGACGTCGGCATAGCCCCGGGCGATTTCGGTTCCATCCTGCAGCCGGGCTGTTGTTTCGAGCCTGACGATCCGGTCAGGCATTTTGTCGAGGACGGTGACCTTGGCGACCAAGGTGTCACCAGCGCGCACGCGTCCGACGAATTCGAGCGATTGCGCACGATAGAGCGTGCCCGGGCCGGGCAGCTTGTTGCCGACGACCGCTGAAATGACTGAGGCAACCCACATCGATGGTGCGATCGGTCCCGATCCGTTTGCATCTGCAGGACTTGGCAGGTGTGCGGGGTTCATGCTGCCGGAGGCGTGCGCGAAAACGAACAAATCATCGGCGACGCAGAGACGCTCGAGTTCCGCGCACTGTCCGACCTGAAGCTGTTCCCAGGGCGTGTTGGTCAAGGTCATCCGCACTCCGGCACTCCAATCACACCAAGGTTTCAGAGTTTTTTCGAGTTGTCGAACGTTGCCGGCAGTGGAGCTCCTGCAATCGATGGGGTTCCGTCAGCCGCGGATGTGATACCCACCATCGATGTGGTGGGTGCCGCCGGTGGCATTCGCAGCCCCCGCGCTTGCGAGGAACGCAGCGTAGGCCCCAACGCCATCAAGGGTTGCAAGGTGCCCGGTCGGCGCGCGCCTGGCCGCCTGTTCGAGAAGTTCGTCGAAGTGTTCGATGCCGCTTGCGGCGCGCGTCTGCATCGGACCGGGTGAGAGGGCATGCACCGAAATCCCTGCTGGACCGAGTTCTACCGCAAGGTAGCGCGTTGCCGCCTCGAGCGCGGCTTTGACGGGCCCCATGATATTGTAGTGGTCGATTACTTTTTCGGCGCCGAAGTAAGAGACGGTAAGGCAGGTGCTGCCCTCGCGCATGAGCGGCTCAGCGCGGCGCACAAGGCGCAGGAACGAATGAACCGACACATCCATTGCCTCGAGAAACCCCTCGCGCGAGCAGTCAACGACGCGGCTCTGAAGGTCTTGCTTCGGGCAGAAGGCGATCGAATGCAGAAGGATGTCGAGTTGCCCCCAACGTTCACCAAGTGCGGCAAACAGCTCTTCCGACTGGGCCTCGCTGCGCACGTCGAGGGGCGCGATCACTTCGGCCTCAAGTGCTTCGGCGAGGGGTCTGACGTGGCGCTCCGCCCTGTCATTGAGGTAAGTGACGGCAAGGCGTGCGCCTTGGGCGTGAAACGCCTTGGCACAGCCCCAGGCGATCGACTGTTCGTTGGCGATACCGACAACGAGCGCCGTCTTGCCGGCGAGGCTATAAGCGTTGGCTGTCATGTCTCGGGCCTCGCGGCTGTGAACGGCACACTCATGTTGCAATGCAGCATAGATCAAGTGTTAGGGACGGTAAATGACAGCGGTATGACCTTAGGCACTCCGTGTGTTGCTCTTGGTCAGCGGGGTGTCTGAAAGCTCAAGTCCCGCGGAGAGGGGACCAAGGCTCAGGCCGTCAGGCCATGTGCGCGATCCGGCGTCGCTGCACCGGCAAACAGATGTCAAGTGACGGGATCACAGTTGGACAATGCGAACGTGGTGCGCGAAGCCAAAGCTCTGAAGGTCAGCGGTAGCGAGCCAGATGCCTCGGGGGCCGAAAGCCCCGATGGTCATGGCCTGGCAGCTCAACGGCTCGATCTGGCGCTCTTGAGGCAGGGGCTCGTCGGTTCGCGCGCCCGAGCACGCGATCTCATTCTGCGCGGGCATGTGCGTGTCGATGGCGTCGTTTGCCGAAAGCCAGCACGGCTTGTGACGGCGGTCTCGACGGTCTGCGTCGATGGGACCCGCTCCGGCAATGTCTCGCGCGGGGCTGAAAAGCTGGGTGCCGCGCTCGACGCCTTCGGGATCGAAGTATCGGGACGCTGCGCGGTCGACGTTGGCGCATCGACCGGAGGGTTCACGCAGGTGCTGCTCGGTCGCGGCGCGGCGCAGGTGTACGCGGTCGACGTCGGCACGGCGCAGCTTCACGAATCGTTGCGCAGCGACCAGCGCGTCGTCGTTTTGGAACAGACCGACGCGAGGCTCTTGACGCGCAAGATGGTACCTGACCCCCTCGACCTCGTTGTTGCCGACGTGAGCTTCGTCTCATTGACGAAGGTGCTAGGGCCGGCGCTGGATCTGACGGCCGCCAATGCTCACCTCGTGGCGCTCATCAAGCCGCAGTTCGAAGTTGGCCCCAGAGCGGTTGGCAAGGGCGGGGTCGTGCGCGACCTGCAAGCCCGGATGGCGGCCGTGGAGGCGGTGGTGCAATGGGTCGCTGCCCGCGATGGTTGGCAGGTCATCAATGTTGTGCCATCGCCGATCGCTGGCGGGGACGGCAATCAGGAATATCTGATCGGAGCCAGCCGAAATGGGTGACGAGCCGACCAGAACTGAGCAACACGCAATCACCGTGACGATCGAGCGCCTTGCAGCGCTTGGTCATGGCGTTGGCCCTGGGCCCGGCGGCCGCCCTGTCTACGTGCCGTTTGCTTTGCCCGGTGAGGTATGGCGTGTTCCGGCCGCCGGCGGGACGTCGTCACCAGATGGACGGGGCAGCCTGGCAGTTCCAGCGGATCCAATCGAAATCGGCGAGCGGCGTCCCCCACAATGTAGCCATTACGGAGCCTGTGGGGGCTGCAACCTCCAACACGTCCCCCGCCCCCTGTATGCCAACTGGAAGCGGTCGCGGATTCTCGATGCCCTTGCGGGCGAGGGGATCGCGGCGACGGTGGCCGATTGCGTTCCAGGGCCCATGCAGAGCCGCCGTCGCGCGGTTTTCACGGCGCGGCGAGACCGTGGTCCGGTCACGCTCGGGTTCTTCGAACAGAGGACGAACAGCGTCGTTGCACTCGAGGACTGCGCCATCCTCGTTCCGGCCATCGCAAGCCGCCTTGGCGACCTCGGCCGCATCGCCGCCGTCATCTGCCCGAGCCGCGGCGACCTTCGCCTCACCGTGCTTCAGACGACCACCGGCCTCGATGTCTCGGTTGACGGCGTTGGCCGAGATCCAGAGCGCGCCGAACGCAAGACGCTCGCAGAGATCGCGCTCGGAGCCGGGATCGTCCGTCTCGTCGTCGATGGCTACGACGTGGTCCGTTCGGGTCAGCCTGAACTGCAGATCGACGGAGTTGCCATCGTGCCGCCGAGCCGCGTCTTCGTCCAGGCGAGCGCCGCAGCAGAAGCGGAGATGATCGCCCATGTGAGGGCCGCGGCCAAAGGTGCAAAGTTTGCCGCAGACCTGTTCTGCGGGATCGGCACGTTTGCGGTTGCGCTTGCCAGAACCATGCGGGTTTCGGCTTATGACGCTGATGCGTCGGCAACCGCAGCCCTTGAGACGGCGTTGCGCCATGCACAGGGCCGCAAGCCCGTCACGGCACACGTCCGCGATCTGTTTCGTGAGCCGCTGTCGCGCAAGGAACTCGAGCGTTTCGATGTCGTGGTTTTTGATCCGCCGCGGGCTGGCGCAAAAGCACAGGCCGAAATGTTGGCGAAATCATTGGTTCCGCGCATCATCGCGGTGGCGTGTGATGCAGCATCGTTTGCACGCGACTGCCGCATTCTTGTCGATGGCGGTTATGAGATCGAGCAGATTCAGCCGATTGATCAATTCGTCGACAGCACGCACGTCGAGATGGTCGCCGTGCTAGCTCGCCCATCGTCCGTGTCGCGGGCGCGCCGGCGCCGTTGAGTGCGCTTTTGCCCGCAGCCCGGCATCGCGTCGCATTTGGTTCGATGAGGTGTGAGCGCGGGAAGGCTTGACAAAGGGGGGGATGGAGCTAGCGGCAGCTCCGATCCCCCACACCCGTACTGGGCGTTGGCCGGCGTTGCGGTTGCTCAGGCCGAACGCGGCACCCGGCGTGATGGGATGTTGATCCCGACCGGTTTACTCAGAAGCGGCGACCTTCGACGATCGACCCCGCGCATGAATGGAGTGGATCTTGAACGATCGCTACAGTTAACAAACGGACCAGTGACGCCTGCACGCAGACCTCAGGTCTCCTCTATCTGTTGGGTTGAATCACGCAGATACAATGCTCTCCATGACGTGAACGATCTGATTTGTCACGACATCACCGAGAGCCATCACACTTGCTGGCGACCACGGTGACTTTTACAACGCAGCCGGCGCCAGGGTTGCGCGCCGCGCTCCAGGAGACAGGTCTTGTCGCACAACACGTTCGGCCATTTGTTTCGCGTGACGACTTGGGGCGAAAGCCATGGGCCGGCGATCGGCTGCGTCGTCGATGGCTGCCCTCCTGGCATTGCGCTCACGGCCGCTGATATCCAAGGCGATCTTGATCGGCGCAGGCCCGGACAGTCGCGGTTCGTGACGCAGCGGCGCGAGCCTGATGAGGTCAAGATTCTGTCGGGCGTGTTCGAGGCCGAGAGCGGTGAGCAGGTCACAACCGGAACGCCGATTTGTCTGATGATCGAGAACGTCGATCAGAGGTCGAAGGACTATGGCGATATCAAAGACAAGTTTCGCCCAGGCCATGCCGATTTCACTTACCTCGAAAAATACGGCATCCGTGACTATCGGGGCGGGGGGCGATCATCGGCACGGGAAACGGCCTCAAGGGTCGCTGCCGGCGCGGTTGCGCGCAAAGTGCTGTCCGGCGTCGAGGTGCGCGGCGCGCTCGTTCAACTCGGCGACAGGCTGATCGATCGCGGCCGCTGGTCCTGGCAGGAGGTGGGCAACAACCCGTTCTTTTGCCCTGATCCCGTGGCTGCCGTGGAGTGGGAGGGCTACCTCGACGGTGTCCGGAAGTCCGGCTCATCCGTTGGCGCGGTGATCGAGGTGGTGGCAAGTGGTGTGCCGGCTGGCCTTGGTGCGCCGATCTACGGCAAACTCGATCAGGATCTTGCGGCAGCACTTATGAGCATCAACGCCGTAAAGGGCGTCGAGATTGGGGACGGTTTCGCAACGGCTGCATTGAGCGGCGAGGCGAATGCCGATGAGATGCGCAGGGGCAACGATGGATTGCCGCTGTTCGACAGCAATCATGCGGGCGGCATCCTGGGGGGCATCTCGACCGGACAACCGATCGTCGCCCGGTTCGCTGTGAAGCCGACGTCGTCGATCCTCGCGCCGCGCCGGACGGTCGACCTGCACGGCCACGACACGCAGATCGTAACCAAAGGCCGACACGACCCTTGCGTCGGCATCCGTGCCGTGCCCGTTGGCGAAGCGATGATGGCGTGCGTGCTTGCCGACCATCTCCTGCGCGACAGGGCACAATGTGGTCGCGAGCGGTTCGGCGCCTGAGTGTCTCACGGAACGGGTCGAGGGAAATCCGTGCAGTCCGCAATGCCCACTGGTCGATCTGCCGCAAAGTCAGCTGCCTGCAGGATTGAAACGTCAGAACCGGTACAGTCGGAGGTCGGAGCATGGTGCAGCCAAAGGACGGCGTGAAGGCAATCCTGTTCGATGTGTTCGGAACCTGTGTCGATTGGCGCGGCAGTGTGTTCCGCGAGTTGCAAAGTTTCGGACGATCGCGTGGAATCAGCGCCGACTGGCAACAGTTCGCCGACGACTGGCGTGGGCTCTACCAGCCCGCGATGGAGGAGGTGCGCTCGGGCCGGCGTCCGTTCGTGATCCTTGATCAGTTGCACCGCGAGAGCTTGATGACGCTGGTCGATCGCTATCGCCTACCAACGCTGACTGAAGGCGACATCGACCACTTGGTGCGGATTTGGCATCGCCTCGCGGCTTGGCCGGATGTGGTCGACGGCCTTTACCGGCTAAAGCGCCGCTACATCATCGGCACGCTGTCGAACGGCAACATCGGCCTGATGGCGCGTCTCGCGAAGCACAACGGCATGCCTTGGGACGTCATCCTCGGGGCCGAGGTCGCGAAAGCCTACAAGCCGTCTGCGCGCGCCTATCTCGGGTCTGCCGAGGCGATCAACCTGATGCCGGCAGAATGTATGCTCGCGGCCGCCCATAACGATGACCTGCGCGCCGCCCAGCTCCAAGGGTTGCGAACGGCCTTCATCGCACGGCCGATGGAGTTCGGCCCCGGGCAGACCAAGGACCTGACGGCGACCGCACCATGGGACGTGGTCACGGACAGCTTCGGCGGTCTCGCCGATGCCATGGGCTGTCCCCGCCACGGCTGAAGCGGCCCGTTAGGTGAAGCAGCCCCTTGGATCTGGTCGCGTACAGAGCAAAGCGGGGCTGCCCGGGGGGCTGACCCGCCGCTCAGCCCGCGTTGCGCCGCACCATGATCTTCGACAGGAACGCCAGGCGCGTTTCAACGGCGTCGAGCCCCGCGTCGGCGAACACAGCGTCGAGGTCGTCGATCGCATAGTGGCGATAATAGGGCTCGTGGAAGCGAACCGGAAACGCCTCCAGCATGCCATCCCAACCCGGTCTGTCGCCCATCTGCAGGCTGTCAACGAATACGAGCCGGCCGCCCGGTTTCAGGATACGAGCGAACTCGGATGCAACGGTGCGACGGACCTGGGGCGGCAGTTCATGGAACAGAAAGACGCTGACGACAATGTCCTGGCTCGCGTCCTCGAGCGGGATCGCCTCTGCATTGCCAGCCCGCCAGTCGGCCTGCCTCAGCGTTCCCATGTGACGAGCGGCCTCATCGAGGTAGGCCGCTGACAGATCGACGCCCGTCAGCCTGATGGCCGGCAATGCACGTCTGATTTCGCGCAACAGCCGGCCGGTGCCGCAAGCGATATCGGCAAGCGCCAGCGTGCGCTGATCGCGCCCGTCGACTGCATCGAGAATGGGGCCCAAAGCTGCCCGGCGCATCAGGCTCGCGCTGCCATAAAACAGCGTCTCCACCTGAACGTCGTAGAGGCGCGCAGAGTCTTCGGTCAAATAGCCGCCGGTCTGGAAATGAAAGTCCTGCGTGAAATAGTCCGGCAGTTCGCCGTGATCGGCAAGCTGGCGCGCGCTGCCTGCGTCGGACGCCGCGCGCCGTTCGAGGGCTGAGGGCAGGTCGCGCAGCATCGCGCGGACACGGCCGAGATGCGACAGGGGAGGCGTCGGCCCGATTTCCGTCGGCGGGTATCGGCCGGCTCCAACGGCCTCAGCGTCCGCGCGCATGAGCTCGGCCAGATCGCGGAACAGTTCGCGCTGCGAGGGAACCGGTCGTGTCGGAACGAAATTGCGCGCTGCGCCAAGACGCGAGGTCTGGCGCTCGACGATCCGGTTTACTCCGAAATACCAACCGACCCGCAAGACATTGGCACCGAGGTCGAGTGCCATTCCGAGCCTGTTTCTCATGCGCCAATCCTCCATCAGATCGCGCCGATCCGCGCTCCGGATTTGTGCTATCTTTCGCGCGCGGAGCAACGGACCAAGGGTCGCGAGGCGTCCCCACACGGGCGTGGTCATGGTGGCAGATCTCGCGCAGGATGACAGATCTGGGCTGGAGGGTCGATTTGGCGAAGCCGCGCAACATCGTGGTGCTCACCGGAGCCGGGATCTCGGCCGAAAGCGGTGTTGCTACGTTCCGCGATCCCGACGGTGTATGGGCTCGATTTCGCATTGAGGATGTTGCGACACCGGACGCCTTCGCACGCCATCCCGAACGCGTGCACGCGTTCTACAACAAGCGGCGGGCCGATCTTGCGTTGGTTGAGCCCAATGCGGCCCACCGCGCACTGGCGCGGCTTGAGGCCGAATACGACGGCGAACTACTCCTCGTTACCCAGAACGTCGACCACCTGCATGAGGCGGCCGGCTCGTCCCGCGTGATCCACATGCACGGCGAACTCACGGCGTCGCTCTGCAGCAACTGTGGGGACCGACGCCGTTGCACTGGTGACTTATCCGTCGAGACCACCTGCATACACTGCGGTCGCGCTGGCAGCTTAAGGCCCGACGTCGTCTGGTTTGGCGAGATCCCCTACCACATGGACCTGATCGAGAACGCGCTTGCGACGTGCGACCTGTTCGTTTCGATCGGAACGAGCGGCAACGTTTACCCTGCGGCTGGCTTCGTTGCGATCGCGCGCGCGTACGCTGCGCGGACATTGGAGCTGAACCTTGAGCCCTCAGCAGGGACGTCGCTGTTCGACGGCGCGGTGCACGGCCGCGCGACGATCGTCGCGCCAGACTTCGTCGATGGAATCCTGGCGCCGTGACGGCTCACCATGGCTGGCCTGTGCCAGCAGTCAGATCGGGTCCGGGCGGGTGCCGAGCGGGATCTGCAGAGCGTGGTCGAAACCGCAGCTGCTGCACTGGATGTCGTACCACTCCGAGTGCGGCCGGGCAGAACGGTCGATCACGCGCGCGCCCTGCTCCCCGCAGGTCGGACAGTCCAGACACGCGCTCGGATCGTTGCGCCACTGTCGCAGTACCCTGAGCACAGCCCGTTCCTGTTCGGGCGAGAGCTGCTGCGTCGGGCGCCGCATCATCGCGAGGGACCTTCCGAGGTTCAGTGGCCTTCGAAGTCGAACAGCACATGGCTCTCGACGCCGAGGGCCGTGAGCTTTTCTTTGCCGCCAAGCTCAGGCAGGTCGATGATGAAGGCAGCGCCTGCGACCGTACCGCCTGTCGACTGAACGAGCTTGATTGCCGCTTCTGCTGTTCCGCCCGTTGCGATCAGATCGTCGACGATCAGGATCCGTTCGCCGGGTGAGACGGCATCTTCATGGATCTCGATCGCATCCACGCCGTATTCGAGCGTGTACTCTTGACCGATCGTCTTCCATGGCAGCTTGCCCTTCTTGCGGATCGGGATGAAGCCACAACCGAGGCGGTCAGCGACTGCGCCGCCTAGAATGAAGCCGCGCGCTTCGATCCCTGCCACAGCGTCGATGTGGGCGCGGCGGAACGGGCGGGCAAGCGCGATGACGGCGAGTTCGAACCCTTCTGGATCACGAAACAGAGTGGTGACATCGCGGAACATGATGCCGGGTTTCGGGTAGTCGGGGATCGTGCGTATAAGAGATTTCAGCTGATCCAAGGATGTGCCTCCGGGTGTGCTTTGATGTGGGGCTAATCTTGCCTAGTGTTGCGTCACGAACGGCTTCGTCCCCACCGTCTGCAGTCTCGCCTGCCAAGCGTTTGTCGCAAAAGCAACATTAGAATCATGAAGTTGCTCATGTTCCCTGTGTCTCCGACACTTGGTCAATCGCGTGCTGCAAAGGAAACCAAGTATCGGAGACGGAACGCTAGCACCGCCGATCAGAAGTCCCTGCACCATGCGCAGCACTCGCCTTCCAGGGACTTCTGATCGAAAAGCTGTACGAGATCCAAGTTGTTGCTGGTACCCTTTGCGTTCCGTAGTTCGTTTCGGCGTCTGACGAGAGTGAGTCACGGACTCCGGTAAGCGGGTCCTAGCAAGCCCAGTTGCGGTCCTCAAACGGGAACTTTGCGGGGACTTGATGAGGGCCTTCCACCTTGCAGCGCTTGCTCGCTGCGGCGGAGGTGAAGCGTGGTGCAGGCCCGAGGGCGGGAGGTGGAGCGATGGCCGAGCCAAGATTGACGGGGTCTGGTGATGATGATCTGCCGCGCACCTTGCGCCGCGCGCGCGACGAGCAACGCGCCCGCCAACGCGATGAAGCAGCAGCCTCGGCTCGTGTTGTTGAGGGCGGCGCCAGCGGGGCGCGCACGGACGGGGCCGGGCTTTCTGCGGGCGATCTCAGGGCCGAGCCGGTCGTGCCTGATGGTGCCATGCCGTTCGGGCTCGACGATGAGGATCGTGTAACTGTCGCCCGCTTCGACGTCCCATTCGTGAGCCTTGTCGTGTTCTTCTTCAAGTGTGTATTTGCGGCCATTCCGGCGCTCGTCCTGCTTGGAGCTGTTCTCTACGGGATCGGGCAGTTTCTAAAGGCCTACTTCCCCTGGATCATCCAGATGGAGATTTTGATCCGCTTTCCCGGATGATCCAGAGGGCCCGCGCAGCCGCACAGCACGCCTCACTCTGCTGCAGCAGCCCTCGTGCCGTCGTCGGGCCCGTGATAGCCGAGCGCATCGGAGAGCTTCCGGACGAGATCGCCGGCAGCCTCTGGGATATTCGTACCAGGCCCGAACACAGCCTTGGCCCCCGCATCGAACAGGGTCTGGTAGTCGCCAGGCGGGATGACGCCGCCAACGACAATCATGATGTCGGGCCGGCCCTCGGCTGCGAGGGCCGCGCGGAGCTCCGGCACCAGGGTGAGATGCCCGGCTGCAAGGGATGAGACACCGACGATATGCACGTCGTTTTCAACCGCCTGACGGGCCACCTCTTCGGGTGTCGAAAACAGCGGTCCGATGTCGACGTCGAAGCCAAGGTCGGCGAAAGCCGACGCGATCACCTTCTGGCCTCTGTCGTGGCCATCCTGGCCAATCTTGGCAACGAGCAGCCTCGGACGGCGCCCGTCCTGGGCCGTAAAGGTCTCGACCTGACGCTGGACCTTGGCGAGCACATCCCGCATGCCTCGAGCCTCCGATCGATAAACGCCGACGACCGCCCTTGTTTCGGCGCGATGTCGACCGAACACATCTTCGAGGGCCTGGCTGATCTCGCCAACCGTGGCCTTGACCCGCGCAGCTTCGACGGACAGTGCCAGTAGGTTGCCATTGGAACGCGCGCCGGCGCGCAGCGCGTCAAGGGCTGCCGCGACGTGCCCTGGATCGCGGTCAGCCCGCAGCCGAGCCAGCTTATCGAGCTGCTCCCGCCGCACGCGCTCGTTGTCGACCCTCAGAATCTCGATCTCAGCCTCGTCGGTGGGCCTGAATTTGTTGACGCCGACAATCGTCTGCGCCCCACTATCAATACGGGCCTGAGTGCGCGCTGCAGCCTCTTCGATCCGCATCTTCGGCAAGCCGGCATCGATGGCCTTCGCCATTCCGCCGAGGTCCTCGATCTCGCGGATATGGCGCCAGGCTTTGGCTGCGAGTTCGCCCGTCAGACGCTCGACGAAAAATGAGCCGCCCCATGGGTCTGCGATCCGCGTCGTTCCGCTCTCCTGCTGCAGAACGATCTGTGTATTGCGCGCGATCCTGGCCGAGAAGTCCGTCGGCAGGGCGAGGGCTTCATCGAGCGCATTGGTGTGCAGCGACTGCGTGTGCCCTTGGGTGGCGGCCATCGCCTCGATACAGGTGCGGACGATGTTGTTGTAGACATCCTGAGCGGTCAAAGACCACCCCGACGTCTGCGAGTGCGTCCTCAACGCCAGCGACTTGTCCGACGTCGGCGCGAACTCGTCTCGTATGAGTTTCGCCCACAGCATCCGGGCGGCACGCATCTTTGCCACTTCCATGAAGAAGTTCATGCCGATCGCCCAGAAGAACGACAGGCGGGGGGCGAACGCATCGATCGGGAGCCCAGCCTTGACCCCTGCCCGTGCATATTCGACGCCGTCAGCAAGCGTATAGGCGAGCTCGAGGTCGGCCGTCGCCCCGGCCTCCTGCATGTGGTAGCCGGAAATGCTGATCGAGTTGAATTTCGGCATTTCCTTCGACGTGTAGGCGAAGATGTCGGCGATGATCCGCATCGAGGGGGTCGGCGGGAAGATGTAGGTGTTGCGGACCATGAACTCCTTCAGGATGTCGTTCTGAATGGTGCCGCTGAGCTTCTCGTGGACGACGCCCTGCTCCTCGCCGGCGACGATGTAGAGGGCAAGGACGGGGAGGACAGCACCGTTCATGGTCATCGACACGCTCATCTGGTCGAGCGGGATGCCCTGAAAGAGCGTGCGCATGTCGAGGATCGAATCGATCGCCACGCCGGCCATGCCGACGTCGCCCGCGACGCGCGGGTGATCGCTGTCATAGCCGCGGTGGGTGGCGAGGTCGAAGGCGATGGAGAGGCCCTTCTGCCCCGCGGCGAGGTTCCGCCTGTAGAAGGCGTTGCTCTCGTCGGCGGTGGAGAAGCCCGCATATTGGCGGATGGTCCACGGCTGGTAGACGTACATCGGCGCGTAGGGGCCGCGCAGATAGGGCGGCAGCCCCGGCAGGCTCGAAACGAAGTCGAGCCCATCGCGGTCGGCGGGGCCGTAGACCGCCTTGATGTCGATGCCCTCCGGTGTGTCGAAGGTCGAAAGCTCGGGCAGAGCAGCGCCGGCATTGGCGCGAAGCGGGACCTGGGTGAAGTCCGGAATGCGGCTCATGGGCTCAGCCCTCCGCTGCCAGAAGGTCGTGCATGGACGACAGCTCGGCGGTGACGTCCATGCCCTGATAGAGGAAGCCATCGACGCCCGCGGCGCGCAAGCCCGTCTCGGCCTCGCCTTGGCGGCCGGCGAGGAAGAGGCGCTTCACGCCTGTGTCCTTGGCGGCGCGGGCGGCGGCCTCCGCCAACTCGGCGTAGCGCCTGTCGCTCGAGCAGAGCACGGCGATCTGGGCCGGCGCCGAGCGACAAGCCCGGGCCACCGCGTCGGCGTCGGTCAGCGGCTCGCTGTCGACCGCTTCGATGCCGCCGGCTGCGACGAGGCCCTTGATCCAGCCGTTGCGGACCGTGTGGTCGGCGAGCTGGCCGAGGTTCAAGAGCAGGACCGATGGGCGCTTGCCGGCGGCGGTCGCCCTTCCATCCGCGCTGTCGCGGAGGGCCTCGAAGGACTCGGCCAGACGACGCCGCGGCCAGGGTCCGAGCAGGAGGTCGTCCGCCACCGGGGCCGGGGTCTCGAGGCGGGCGAGGAGCGGCGCCGCATCGACCTCGTCGAGCTCGACGGTCCGCTCGTCGAGCTGGGGGTAGGTGCTCACCCCGGTGAGCGGTGCCTTGCGGGTGGCGACCGCGCGCTGGCGCTCCTGCCAGACGCCGTCGATCGCCTGGAGCAGCGTGCCACTCTCCAGGACCGCCATGAAGCCGCCCTCGGCCTCGATCCCCTGGAAGCGCTGCCAGGCGCGCTTGGCGATCTCGTCGGTCAGGTATTCGACGTAGAAGCTGCCGCCCGCGGGGTCGACGACGTGGCCGAGCCCCGCCTCCTCCAGGAGGATGAGCTGGGTGTTGCGGGCCATGCGCCGGGCCGACCGGTCGGGCAGGCCGAGTGCTGCCGTGAACGGCAGAACGGTCACCGCATCGGCACCGCCGACAGCACCGGAGAAGGCTGCCACGGTGTTGCGCAACAGGTTCACCCACGGGTCGCGCTTGGCGAGCATTCGCCTCGAGGTCTCGGCAACGATCCGCGGTGTCGCCACCTCGATGCCGCAGGCACCGACGAGCGTGCTCCAGACGCGCCTGAGGGCTCTGAGCTTGGCGATGCTTTGAAACACGTCGTCGTCGACGGGCACGAGCCACGTGGTCTCGGCGGCGATCACGGCCGGATCGAGCCCCTTCGCCTCGAAGGCGCGGAGCTGCCAGGCGAACTGAGCGAGACCCGTGGCCAGCTCTAGGT
>JBHJOC010000075.1:0-14089 GCA_050330095.1 Hyphomicrobiaceae bacterium | reverse complement strand
AAGAGCATTGGCCGCGGCGAAGCGCTCCGCCGCGCCATGCTCGCCGCGATGGCCGATACGACGCGGCCGAAGAACTGGGTGCCGGCCTGGCACCCCGCCGTATGGGCACCGTTCGTGGTGGTGGGTGAGGGTGGGGCCGGACGTTAGTGCAAGCCGGCTGATCGGGTGGTCAGCGGACATATCGATCAAATTGCGGACATGACGCACAGGGTCACTCACGTCGATGGTGTGCACTGATCGTGCTGCACTCGCTCAGGACCGCTGCTCATGCATCTCAACATAGGCAGCAAGGCGGATCGTCGGCATACCTTTGACCCTGCCCCCATCGTGTACCCGTTCATCACGAGAGTCCGAGGTGGTCTAGGTCCATGGCGGACCAGGTTGCAAACGCGTTGGGCGTGAGCCCGCCGAAGCTCGTGTGCGGGCGATTGTTGTTGGAGTCCTCCCGCCATTCGGCGAGCAACTCGCGAGCATGACCGAGCGAGCGCAACGATGTCTCGGTCAATCACTCGTCGCGCAGCCGGCCGTTGAACGACACGACGAACCCGTTCTGCATCGGCTTGCCTGGGGCGATGTCGTGCCAGTTCTCAAGCTGGGGCCAGTCGAACGACTGCCTTGCACCGAAGTAGCCGGCGATCGCGTTCCATCTTCCATCGGCTGGATCGGAGAGTGTTCATCGATGCGACGATGCGACCGGAACACGGCGGTTGCTGCTGTGCGAAGGAGCCGCCTGCCACATCAGGCTTGGTAGAATAGTCCGAGAGGCGAAAAGCGTCTGGTATTCGGCAGTTGCCGATGGCCCTGGAGGCGTCCGATGCCAAGCGCCTGAAGGCGCTGGAGGAGGAGAACCGGAAGCTGAAGAAGCTTCTCGCCGAGCAGGTGAGGCGACCTGACAACACGCAGCGGGCGCCCTGAAACGGGCCCGTTGCCACCGCTTCCAGCCCCGCATTTCCGTAAGATACATTATCACAGCGCACGAGGCTGGAGGTCTGGTCATTGGCGGCGCGCGCCCGTCCTCAGTTCGTCCATGAACTTTGATCAGACGGGTGAGCCGGAAGGCTCGCGGTCGACTGATTCCGCCAGATCTGCGCAGGAAAGCGTTAGCCCGACATTAGCCGGTGCCAATCCTGCGCTCACGCGATCTTCGTCAAGCTATTGATTTCATTGGTGCCGGCTGAGGGACTCGAACCCCCGACCCACTGATTACAAATCAGTTGCTCTACCAGCTGAGCTAAGCCGGCCAGTACACCGCCCAGTACACCGCCCAGTAAACCGCGTTGGGGCGATGCTGCTGATCAGGTGGAGGACCACATCGGCAGCGGGAAAGCAAGCGCCCACCGCAACCGGGGCGCCTGCAGGAGTAAGCGTGCCACAGCGCCCGGTCTCGTCAGGCCGCCGTGTCGGTCTTGGCGGCCTTGCGTACCGGTCGCTGCAGAAATGCCGGCAGGTGGCCCTTGAACGTGTCTTCGGCCTTTTGAACCCGCTGCTCCTCGGTCATCGTCGAGGAGGCCCGCCGCCGCTGCGCTGAGACTGGGGCCTGCGGGACGATGGGGTCAAGGTCATCGGCATCACCACCGCGCACCGCTTCTTTGGCGACCAGTCGCGGTGCCGGTGCAGATTGGAGTGCCGGTGGGAGTGCCGGTGGGAGTGCCAGTGGGAGTGCCGATGGGGCCATCGCTTGGGGTGTCGATTCGGGCGCTGAACTGTCCGCTCGTGCCAGCGACAGAGCCTCGTCCGCCGCAACCCCTCCAGCTTTTGGCGCGGGCGCGATCGCCGACCGGCTGCGCCGACGGCCCTGCACGTCCGCCACGGCTTCGCCGCTCACATTGCGGCCTGATGTCTCCGCTGAAGCCTCTGGGCGGCCCCTCGATGATCTTGTCCGGCTGGGGGAGCCTGTCGTCCGAGCCTGTGGTGGCTCAGAGGGCCTGTTCCCGCGCCGACGCCGCTTCTTCAGTGCGGCCTCATCGAAGTCCTCCTGCGCCGGCGGATCACCCAACCAAACGGGATCTTCGCCGATCAGTTTGCCAATCTCACCGAGTTGCCTGAGGTCGTCGATCGTCACCAGTGTCAACGAGGTCCCGGAGCGTCCGGCACGGCCCGTGCGACCGATCCGATGAACGTAATCTTCGGCGACAATCGGCACGTCGAAGTTGAACACGTGGCTGACATCCGGGATGTCGAGGCCGCGGGCTGCGACATCACTCGCGGCGAGAAGTGTGATCTCACCGGCGCGGAATGCGGCAAGCGTTGCGGTGCGACTGCTCTGGTCCATGTCGCCGTGGAGTGCGCCAGCGTTGAACCCATGCTTGCAGAGCGATTTGTGAAGAATTGCGACGTCGCGCTTGCGGTTACAGAAGATGATCGCGTTCTTCAGGTCCGCCGCGCACGACCGGATCAGGTTGCGCAGGTGATCGCGCTTGGCCCAATCCTCCGGCGTATCGACGTAGAAGAAGCACTGGGTGATGGTCTTAGCCGTGGTCGCTGGCGGGGCGGCCTCGATTCGTTCCGGGTCTGTGAGGAACTGGTCTGCGAGCCGTTGGACTTCGGCTGGCATGGTCGCCGAAAAGAACAGCGTCTGGCGTCGCGTCGGCAGGAGCCGACAGATTTTCTCGATGTCGGGGATGAAGCCCATGTCGAGCATCCGGTCGGCCTCGTCGATCACGAGGATCTCGACACCCGTGAGCAGGATCCGCCCCCGCTGAAAGTGATCGAGCAGGCGGCCGGGCGTCGCAATCAAGACATCGACGCCGCGATCGAGCTTGCGGATTTGCTCGTCGAAGGCGACCCCGCCGATCAGCAAGGCGAGCGTCAGGCGATGGTTGACGCCGTATTTTTCAAAGGATTCGGCGACCTGGGCTGCAAGTTCGCGCGTCGGCGCAAGAATCAGCGATCGGGGCATACGCGCCTTGGCGCGTCCGCGTTCGAGCCGCGTGATCATTGGCAGTGTGAACGAGGCTGTCTTGCCGGTTCCAGTCTGCGCGACGCCTAGAATGTCGCGTCCTTGGAGGGCAACGGGGATCGCCGCTGCCTGGATGGGTGTCGGATGGGTGTATCCTGCCGCCTCGACTGCGGCCTCGACCTTGGCACCGAGGCCTAGGTCATGAAACGTTATGGACGTCAAAGGTACGGTGTCTCCGTAGATGTCGCGGGAACCGATCGACGTGTTCCAATGTCGCAGCACGAGCGGCGTAGCCGCAGGGCGCCCGGTCGATCAAACTCTGGCTCGGTCAGCCGAGCAGGGGCAATCTCATTTCGCAGCCGCCGCATTCGAAGTTCGGACGATCATCGAGAAGATACGGTCGTCAGCGCAGCGTCTGAGAGCACGCCGGGCCTCACGCCTCTCCCGACTCTGTGGTCGGTTTGCAGCGAGATGGAGCCTATCGACTGGCACGTTTCAACGGGCCAATAGACCAGACACCCAGCACGCCCGGCAATTACACAAATCAAGTGTTGAAGCAAGATAAAAGCCCTGGCCCGGATGTATTTTGACCAAGCCGGTCAATGCGTGCACGCCGGCGCCAAAGCCTGCGCGAGTGCGGCCGAGAGACAGTCGCACGTGCATTTGGATCATGGCGCCAAACAATTTCGATTTACGTGTGACGCCACGTTCGGCGACCGCTTGGCCGGGCATGCAGACCTGCCTCGCGGGCCGCTTCTGCAGGCGGGCGCCGATACTCGAGACATCGCGAGGACGATCGTCCGGCACGTGGCGGAACAGCGCGTGGAATGAGGCGGCAACCGCCACGGGCTAGCCCGAATTTCGCTCGCAATGTCAAGAGTGTGCGGCTAGGCGCCGACGCCGGCGGGGCAAGCGGCTGGGCCTGCGTCCACGACACATCGAGACGATTGACCCTCCTGTCGCGCCACGCCAACCACAGCCATCCGGATGAAGACAATGACGCTCGTCGACAGCCTTCGCCAAGCGATCCACTCGCCGGCCTTCAAGTTCATCGTTGTTCTGTTCCTGATCCTGACGTTGACGATCCCGCTCCTGTTCGTTTGGGCGCTCGTCTACGAGCGCCAGCGTTATGCCGAGGCTGCAGCGGCAGAAATTGGGGCGAGTTGGGGCGGTGCGCAGACCCTCAGCGGCCCCTACATCATCGTTCCGACCGAGCGTGATCAGGAGGTCGTGCGCGGAAGTGAAACGGCCGTGCAGACCTTGCGAAGCTTCGCGATTTTTCTGCCCGAGATCCTCGACGTCGAGGGTCGCATGACGACCGAGACGCGTGCGCGCGGCATTTTCGAAGTCCCCGTCTACCGCAGTCAGATCACGTTCAAAGGCCGGTTTGACCCGCTCGACTTGAAGGCCGTGCAAGCGAATGTATCGCGGCTGCTTTGGGATGAGGCAGCCATGATCCTGCTCGTTCAGGACGTGCGTGGTATCAAGGCAACCGCGCAGATTGTCGTTGGAGGCAACACGCGGGCGTTCCGGGCAGGCAGCGGCCCGGTTCTCGACCAGGCGCCTGGGATCCATGTTCCAGTATCCGAGGCGGAAGCCCGAAGCGGATTTTCGTTCGCATTCGAACTTCCGATCAATGGGTCAACCCACCTGCGCCTCGTGCCTGCGGGAGGGGAGACGGGCGTCAGGCTGGCGTCTGATTGGCCACACCCGAGTTTCGATGGCAGTTTTCTGCCCGAGAGGCGCAGCGTCCAGCCTGCGGGTTTCGAGGCCGAGTGGCAAATCCCACGCTTGGCGCGCGGTCTTGGCCAAATCCGCCAGCAGGCTCACATCGGTGATCTTGCAACCCAGATGGCGTTCGGCGTGAGGCTTCACCAGCCGGTGTGGTTCTACAGCCTCGCCGAACGGGCCTTGAAGTATGCCGTCGGCTTTATTGCTGTGGCGTTTTTCGCCGTCTTCGTGATGGAAATTCAAACGGCTCGACGGGTCCATTGGATTCAATACGTCTTTGTCGGCCTCGCGCTCGTGGTGTTCTACGTCCTGTTGACGGGGACGTCCGAACACATTGGGTTCGATTTGGGGTATGCAGTTGCTGCCTTGGCGACTACGGCGCTTATTGCGAGCTACTTCGGGATGGTGGTTGGTTCGTTCGCGCGCGGTGCAGTTCTTTTCGGTGTGCTCGGTACGATTTACGCGCTTTTGTACCTGCTGCTGCGTCTTGAAGACTATGCGCTGCTCGTTGGATCGGTCGCGGCGTTCGCACTCATTGCGATCGTGATGTTTGCAACCCGCGGAGTTGATTGGTCAAATGCGCCGATCAACCGCCCGAGGGCAGCAGCAAGCGAAGACCTCCGACCGCCGAGGCAGGGATGAGTGCCGGGCGGGAGCAAGTAGGGAATTGCGGGCGCCAGAGCCGGGTCCGAGAAGGGCTCCACGCTACTCGGCAAGGCGCACCATTTTCGCTGAAATCTGCGTGCCGATCGCCGACAGGGCTGCCATAACACCCGTTGCAACATCCTCGGCATTGAAGAAGTTGCCGGGGGTGGCGCAACTCTGCAGCAGCGAGAGGGTGTGCGCGTCCGGCAGATCATAGCCGATCGTGTAAACGTCGATCCCACGCGCCTTCATGCCGGAACAAATCTCAAGCAGGTTGCTCTCGCCGTTTTCAGGGGTACGCGTGCCACCGATGCCGTAGCCCCAGGATGTCTGCATTCCATCGGTCAGAATGATCACAACTTTCACGTTGCCGGGCTCATTGTAAGGCCGTGCACCACCGAAAACACCGCTCGGAGAGATCACCTGCCAACCGAATTCTGCACCGAGTGCGATATGCGTTTTCATGTGGGGTTGGAAGCTGTTCAGTGTCGATTTGATGGTGGGGAAATCGTTGCTGAGGCTGGTCACGCGAAGATTTGCCGCCGCAACCAGGGCGCAGTCGTGATTGTTTTCGGATTCTCCGCCCCAACGCCCGTCGTCGGTCGCACTGGTCACGCCTTCCGTGACATTGAACGGATAGCGTCGATCCGACGTGCAGCCTGTGAACGACACGTCGCTGCGGATGGCATAGGCCGGGAGGGTGGCGCGGACGACGGCTGAAAACGGAACGAGACCGATGCGGACTTCTCGATTGCGGCCGCCGTCGGTGATGGTGTCGATCATCGCCGTAGCGGCCTGGGCCATACGAACATACTTGTTAGCGTCGACCATCGAGTCCGAATAGTCGAGGACCAGAACGACTTCTGCCTTGCCCGTATTGAGAAGCGGAACGAGAGCCTTTGCTTCGAGCCTGAGTTCGGTCATGCCAAGCACGCCAAGCAGCGACGTTGGCATGAGAAGGGATGCTGTCGCAGTCACCCGGCCGTTGACGGGTGGGCCGATCTCGAACTGTGCGTCGAAGTCGTCGAAGTTCGCCTGAAAGACGCGCAACCCCGCTTCGACACGCTTGCTTTCGGTGGCATTGTCGAGTCGAGCTGCCGCAAGTGCTGCACTATCGACAGCGGATTGCATTTTTGCCTTCAGCGTGTAGGCCCGGCCGAAATCGACTGCGAGCCCGGCACTGCCGACGAGGATCAGAAATGTCAAAGCGGTCAGGATGGCGATGACACCCGATTGATCGTTGCCAAAAGCAGCTAGGCGACCGAATCGGCTGTGCGTTTCACCACGAGACAGAGCATTGCGCATTTGGGAAATCCTGACTGCAGACCTTTCGCGAGACTGTCTGCAATCTGCACAATAAGGCATTAAGGGCTGGTCTGACGTCTGGGTGTAAGCCTCCTCCCAAGCCGGAATCTGAGAGTCTTGGTCAGCCAAATGCAAATACTGATCGCTCAATGCGATCGGAAAGATTAACCATCGGGTGGAACTGCGGTCGTCATTGCGTCTTTCAGCTGCCAGGAACCAGCTGAAGGCCTTTTGCGCAGCGGCGAGCTGCTTTAGGGTCTGGACCGAGCTGGCGTTGTGCAGTGGAGCGTGACATGGTGTTCGACATTCTGTTCATTCTCGCGTCCATCGCGATCGGCCTCGGGCTGTCACTCGCGACATACCGCATTTTCGCTGTTCAGAACGAATGGCCGATGGGCGAGCTCCACGCCAACCGCCCGTTGGTGCCCATCATGATCGGGGTGTTCTCGCTGCTGATCGGTTTCCTGTTCGCTGCTGCCCGAGAGGCTGCCGCAGGACCCGAGTGGGCTGGCTGGTCGATCATCATCGCCGGTGTCCTGGTCGCGGTTTTCTGGACCGGCTTCATGCGCGTCGCTGGCCAGATCGCCCTGTTCCTCGCCCCCCTGGCCACAGTCTTGCTCATGCTCGGCTGGATCGGCATACGCCCACCCTCCGATATTGTTTACATTCCGGGCTATTCGTCGAACAGCTTGATTTCAGCAGAGCCCTTGCCCCTCTCGCCACGCGCCGTGCGCGACCGTGCACAGGAATAGGCCGGTAGCCGGAACAGGGCTCTCACTCAGAGCAGCGTCAATGGCGCCTGATGATCCTGCAACCAATTGCCCGGCTGCAGACGCTTGTCGCTGGCCGGGCCAGGGCCTAAGGGACGGGTTCCCAACCACGCTCAGCGAGGAGGCTTGAGCCGATGGCCGTTCGCCGTCTCCACCCGGACCAGCCAACAGCGTTCGAATTTTCGCCCGAGAACCTCGCGTGGGCGCAAGAGACCATAGCCAAATACCCTGAGGGCAAGCAGGCGTCCGCGATCATCCCGCTGTTGTGGCGCGCACAAGAACAGCACCAGGGTTGGCTGCCTGAACCGGCCTTGCGCTATGTCGCCGACATGCTGCAAATGCCCTACATTCGCGCCTACGAGGTCGCGACATTCTACACGATGTTCCAACTCGCGCCGGTCGGTACGGTTGCACACGTGCAGGTCTGTGGGACAACGCCGTGCATGCTGCGCGGCTCGGAGGACATCAAGGCGGTGTGCAAGCGCCGTATCCATCCAGAGCCGCACCACCGGTCTGGCGATGGTCGGTTCTCCTGGGAAGAGGTTGAGTGCCTCGGCTCATGCGCGAACGCACCGATGGTACAGATCTGGAAGGACACCTACGAGGATTTGACGCCGGACCTTTTCGAGGCGGTCCTCGATGGGTTTGCCGAGGGCCGGCCGCCGCAGCCCGGTTCACAGATCGGCCGCACGGCAAGCTGCCCCGAGGGGGGACCCACAACACTCAAGACCCTGGCGTTCGAGGATTGAAAAGCTGTGGCAGCTGGCGCATGCGCCATGCGGGTTTTACGACGGTGCGCCAAGCCTTGCCAAGCAGCTGGGCAAACACCTGTTTGGCTTCGAGTGCTGGCTTTTCGACGAGCACCCACGACAACGTCGCAAACACGAGCGTTGCAGGGAGCGCGAGCGCGATGGCAAGCGGGACGCTCGCAGGCGCCGCGGCCCATGCAACGGTTTGCTGCACCGGATAGGCGTACAGATAGACACCGTACGAGAGATCGTCCTTCAGTGTGAGCGCGCGCCCCCGCCACCTGGCACGAAACGCAAGGATCAAGGTCGCATAGGCGAGCGTGACAACGAAAACCGCCAGGAACGGCGGTGTGCCGTGGCTCAGGATCGTCGCTGCAATCAAGACCGCGAGCCCATCCCACCTGAGCGGGACCGCGGCGCGACCTGCGTAGAAGAGCCCACCGATCAGGAACGGGATCGCGAGCGTCGCAAGCGTGACCAGCTTGAGCGGCAGATGTTGGGCGCTCGCAAGCACCAATACGATCGCCGCCCCGGTGCCTACAACCAGAACCATCGCCCTCGGCCGCGAGCGAAGCGCGCCAGCCAGCCCGAATGCCAGAACTGCGACGTAACAGGCTGCCTCGTGGAACAGCGTCCATAGCGAGCCGTTGACGACGCCAGCGTTGGGATTGGCCTCGAACACGCCCGGCAACGTATAGCGCACAAACGCGAGGCTCGCATTGCCGGCGATGTAACCGCCGACGGCCGGGTCGGCCAGATAGGTGGGAAAGCTGCGGTCCGTCGTGAGTGGGCCGAGGATGAGGGCGGTCAGGATCAGGACCACGAGCAACGCGGGGATGAGGCGCAACGCGCGCGCCGCCAGGAAGGCTGCAGGATCGGGAGTCGTCGCATAGCTGCGGGTGATCAGAAATCCGGAGATCAAGAAGAACACGGCAACCGCGATCTCGCCGAGTTTGAGGCCGATGACGTCTGCGAATGGTTCGGGCGTTCCCGTGCCCAAAGTGATCGGGAATGCGTGTGAAACCAGAACGCAGATCGCCGCCAAAAGCCGGATCAGATTAAGATTGTTGTCGCGGCCCACGCTCAACGCCGCGATCGTGAGATCGCGATTGGGCAGTATCCCACCGTTCCACCGAATGAAACTAGGCATGCCGACTTCCGCATTCTGCAGGGCCGGCAGACGCAAACGCTGTAGCGCTTGCGGGATGTGGGCCGCGCCTCGACTCCATTTGAGGGCGAGAGCGTAAGCGAGGCCCAATGAGGAAAACGCTAAGATCGCAAGGAATATGCGGACTTTATGGAGCGATTGCGCGCTGGTGTACCCGACGCTCAGAGGACCTTCCCGGGATTAAGAATACCATTGGGGTCTAACAGGCCTTTGATCGATCTCATCAGGTCGAGCGCGACCGGGTTCTTCGTCCGGTGCAGGGCCTCGCGTTTGCAGCGCCCGATCCCATGCTCGGCTGAGATCGAACCTCCGAGCCGCATGACCTCGTCATAGGTGATGTCGGCGAACGCATCTGTGAACGAGGCGAAGGCGTCGGGGTCCATGTCTGTCGGCTGGGCAATGTTATAGTGAATGTTGCCGTCGCCGAAGTGGCCGAGCGGGATTGGCCGAGCGCCGGGGCAAAGTGCCTTGATGCGGGCATTGGCCCTGTCGATGAACTCTGGAATGGACGGAATCGGCACCGATATGTCGTGCTTGATGTTTGCGCCTTCGTATTTCTGCGCCTCCGAAATCCCTTCCCGGAGCAGCCAGAGTTCTTTGGCCTGTTGGACGGAGGATGCCAGAACCGCATCAACCGCGAGGCCGGCCTCGCTCGCCTCCATCAGTGCGCTTTCCAGCAGGTCAGTCGTAGATCCATCGGCTTTCATGCCCGAGACCTCGATCAGGACGTACCAGGGGAAGGCATTCTGGAACGGATCGCGCGCGCCCTTGATGTTGCGGAGCACGAATTCGGCGACGAGGCGCGGGATGAATTCGAATGCTGTAACTTGAGTGCCGGCGCGCCGCTGCATGTGGGCAAGCAACTCGAGCGCGCTTTCGAGCGTATCAAGCGCGACCATGGCGGTTGCCTGCTCCGCAGGACGCGGAAACAACCGCAGGACTGCCCCAGTGATGATGCCAAGCGTTCCCTCCGAACCTATGAACAAGTTCTTGAGGTCGTAGCCTGTATTGTTCTTTTTCAACGTGTTGAGGTCGTCAAGAATACGTCCGTCGGCGAGCACGACCTCGATGCCCATCACCAATTGCCGCGTATTGCCATACGCCAGCACACCGACGCCACCGGCGTTCGTTGCGAGGTTGCCGCCGATCCGGCATGAGCCCTCTGACGGCAGGCTCAAGGGGAACAGGCGGTCAACGTCTGCTGCGGCCTGCTGGCACTCTGCGAGCGTTACACCAGCATCGACCGTCAACGTGTTGGAGGCGGTATCGACCGCGCGCACGCGCTTCAACCGCTCGACGGTCAAGACAACTTCGCTGTTGGTCATGTGCGGCGTCTGTCCGCCGACGAGACCCGTGTTGCCTGCCTGCGGGACGATCGCAACGCGGTGCGCGTTGGCGATCTTCAGCACCTCGGAAACCTCTGCGACGCTTCCAGGGCGCAGGACGAGAGGGGATGTGCCCGTGTAGAGGCCACGCCACTCGTGCAGGTAGGGCGTTTGCTGCGCTGGGTCCGTCAGGGCGTGTTCGGCGCCAACTACAGCGCGGAACCTGTCAATGACGTCCGCGGCAATTGAGGCGTTCGGGGCTGCGTCTTGCATCTCTCGTTAGGCTCCTTCGGTCTGCGCCGGGCCTGAGGCTTCAAGGTTCCTACGCCTCGCGCGGCCCGCCCGCCGCCTCCCTATCGTCTGATCGGGTGCAACCGTGCGATAGTGCGAGCGGGTTTCGTGCGTGGCATACTGGCGCGGCGTGCGACAGAATACAAAGCGGGTTCGCCGGCTCATCGCTGCGCGTTCGAGCCGCTGATGCTGTTTTAACCCGGAGTATGGCCATGCCTCCATCCACTCGCACTTTCCGCGCTCTCGCCGTCAGGTGTGTCGGCCTCGTCATCGCAGCTTTGCTCACCCTCGGTTTGGTGGGCGAGGCTCATGCCCGTCCTGAAGGCTCTTTGCAAACGCCCCTCGTTCTCGCGAGCGTGATCGCGCCGCAGGCGTCGCCGCTCATGTCACAAAGGCCTGGCGCCGGGCTCCTGATCCAAGCGCAAAGCCGTGCGTGCCGGTTGTGCCGCCGGGACTGTGTCGCGGATTGGAAGTACGATTGCGGCACGAGTGCCTGGTGCCGGCGCCAGTTCACACTGTGCATGCGGGCATGCTGGTACGACTACTGTCGCTGACGGACTTGGTCCTTTGAGGCGACTCCATCCGGGGTGACGCGCAGGCAGCCGAGGCGGGCTCTGTGCATGTCGTTCTCTGCTCACGCATCAGGGCTCGCGGTGACAAATTCCCCCGCCTTTACTAGGCTTGCAAACAGGCCACCGGCTTCCACGAGAGTGCTGAAGCGTCCGCGCTCGACAATGCGGCCACGATCGAAAACCAGGATTTGGTCAGCATCTGCGACCGTTGAGAGACGATGGGCGATGATGATCGTGGTGCGCCCCTTGCGGACCTCGTCGAGCGCCGTCTTGATCTTGGCTTCGGTACCCGTATCGAGCGCACTCGTTGCCTCGTCGAGCAACAGGAGCGGCGCATCTTTCAGAAGCGCACGTGCGATGGCGATACGCTGGCGCTCGCCGCCCGAAAGCGCCGCACCCCGTTCGCCGGCGATGAAGGCATAGCCAGCCGGTTTGGCGCTGATGAAGTCATGTGCACCCGCTTTACGCGCGGCTGCCTCGATCTCGGCGCGTGTCGCGCTTGGCCGACCAACGCAGATGTTTTCCTCGATTGAGCGGTTGAAGAGGCCTGCGTCCTGGAACACGACCGCGAGGCCGTGCCTCAGCGAGTTGAGCGACACGCTGCGAATGTCCTGATCGTCGACCAGGATCGTGCCAGCTTCCGGATCCCGCAGCCGCTGCAGCAAGGCAAGCGTTGTCGTTTTGCCCGAACCGGTTGGACCAACCAGCGCCACCGTGCTGCCAGGCGCGATATCGAATGACAGATCGAACACGCCCTCATCGCCAGCACCATAGCGGAACGTAACATTGCGGTAGGAGATAGCGCCGCGATGAATCACGATTGCCGGTGCCTTCGGGTCGTCGGAAATTGGGATTGCGGCGTCGCAGAGTTCGAAGAAGGACCGCATGGTCGGTGCCTGCATGAACAGGCGGGTGACAAAGCCGGACAAAAGGTCGAGCTTGGCGATCAATAGGTTGGCGAAGCCGACGAAACTGACGATCGCGCCAACGGTCATCTCGCCGCGCGACAGTAGCCAAGCGCCGAGGGCGAAGACCGCGACGATCGTGATGGTCGAGGCAGCGCGGGTCAGCACCGCCAGCACGCCCCACCACGTCAGAACCGGATATTGCGCATCGAGCAAGTTGCGCATCAGGCCCCGCAGTTCGTGAGCCTCTGTTTGAAGGCGGGCATAGCTCTGGACGACGGGGATGTTGGTTAGGGCGTCGCCAACCCTGCTCGACACCGCCATGTGATAGCGCTCAACTTCGCTCTGGCCGCCGCTGGTCTTCATGATCACGATGACGTTCAAGGCAGTGTAGAGGGCCGCGAGCAGCAACAGCAGCATGGCCATGCGCCAGTCGAGCCAGACCGCGACTGGGACCATCAGGACCACCGAAACGAGTGCGCTCGCCTGTTCGCGCAGGACCGAAAGCCAGGTCGCAAACAGCGCGCTGGTGCCATCGAGGATCGTGCGGATGACAGCGCCCGTGCCCCGCTCTGCGTGGTAGCTGATCGGCAGCGTAATCGCCCGTTCGAAGGCCTCGCCCATCGCAACCAGGCGCTGGCGGTGAGCGAGGCGATCGGCTGTGACAGCGACGACGACGCTGCTTGCAATCCCCGCAAGGCCGATTGCAGCCCAGAGCGCGATTGCAGACCAGGGGCTTTCCCCACGTGTCAGGCGGTCGACGATCGCGCCGAACAAGACAGGCTCGACGAGCAGCAAAAGGCCGATGGCGATATTGGCGACCGTGAGCACGAGGGCCGTCGTTCGCTCGCGCGCCAGTTCGCCGAGCGCGCGCGTATAGACTTGGAAGAGCGTCATTTGCGTTTCGCTTCTGGTGCGTCGTGGGCACTCTGCAAATGGGTGTCGGGGGGAGGCCCGCTGGAAGCCCCACCGAACAGTTGTGCAACGGCGCCGGTGATCGGTGCGAAGGTCAATGTGACTGTGCTCCGGCCAGCTGGGACCTCGACGGCGCGGAACATCACGTTGGCACGCAGCACGGCGGCGGGGGTGCCGTTGACTGTCGCGCGCCACCATGGGTGCCACGCGTCGTTGAGGACGAGCCACGACGGGCGGGACGCCTCCACGTCGACGACGAGGCGTGTCGTGCTGTTTGAAACGATGCGGGCCGACGCGGGCCTGAGGGGCGCTGTAGGCTCGTGGATGCGGGCCGGCCGGGCCTCCAGCATCACGGTCGTTGTCGGGTCGAACGGTTTCGGTTCGCTTGGCCAGACACCCGTTGCTGCGAGTTCTTCAAAGTCGACCACCAACGCGTCGCCGACGACCAGAACGCGCGGCAACGGGTCGGGCACCTCGATGATCACGTGCCCGTCGATGCGTTCGACGATCCTGAGGGCACCGCCGGTCGCGATGCGCTCGGCTTCGCGTTCGTCGGCGACCACGAATTTAAGTCCAATCATCCGCGCAAAGAGGCTGTCGTAGCTTGTAAATAGTGCAGAGAAGCGGCGTTGCTCAAAGGTTGCTGCGATGTCGCCGGCCCCCGTCGCGGCCGTCGTCCAGGCGAGCCTGACGGGGTTGCTGCCGAGCGTGGTCTCAATCGCGTGCGTCATGGGTGCGTTGACCCAATGGTAGCCGAGGCCGAGAATCTCGGCTCGGTCCCTGCGCTCCGGCGCAAGTTCGCTTGCCGTCGCAA
>JBHJOC010000074.1:0-12522 GCA_050330095.1 Hyphomicrobiaceae bacterium | reverse complement strand
GGCGCTGGGCGCGGCGGGCGTGACGGCGAGCGGCCAGTTGCAGTCGTTTATGTGATCGATGCAACCGAGCAAAAGGCGCTCGAGCAGAAGTTTGCCCAAAGCCAGAAGATGGAAGTCGTCGGCAAGCTGGCGGGCGGCATCGCCCACGATTTCAACAACGTGATGACGGCCATCATCGGGTTTTCGGATCTGTTGCTACGCACGCATCGGCCGGGTGATCCGGCCTATCAAAACATCAAGAACATCAGGTCGAGTGCCGAGCGGGCTGCCGAACTTGTCAGCAATCTCCTCGCCTTTTCGCGTCAGCAACAGCTGCGCCCGCGCCTGCTGCACATGCCCGACGTCATCTCGAACAACGTCAATATGCTGCAGCGGGCCCTCGACGAGCGCATCGAGCTTCGGATCGAGCACGGTCGCGATCTGTGGCCCGTCAAGGCCGACCAGAGCGAAATCGAACGCGTGCTGATGAACTTGGCTGTCAATGCACGCGACGCGATGGCGAATGGTGGCCGGTTGACGATCCGCACCCGCAATGTGGGGGAGCGCGAGAGTATCCGCCTCAGGCATCAGGGCCTCACAGCTGGCGAATATGTCCTGGTCCAGGTCGAGGATACTGGAACCGGCATGCCGCCTGACGTTCTAGCGAAGATCTTCGAGCCGTTCTTCACGACCAAGGGAATCGGCAAGGGCACGGGCCTGGGGCTCTCGTCGGTGTATGGGATCGTCAAGCAGACGAACGGTTTCATCTATCCTGAGAGCGTTGAGGGCAAGGGCACGACGTTCAACATCTACTTGCCGCGTGCGGAAGTGCGCGACGAAGATCCCGTGCCAGCTGCCGAGCCGCAGAAGCCGGTGAAACGCATTGATCCAACGGGAGCGGGGCGTGTCCTTCTGGTCGAAGATGAGGACGCCGTGCGCATCTTCGCGGTTCAAGCGCTCCAGCAGCAGGGCTACGAGGTGTTTCAGGCTTCCGACGGTTATGAAGCACTCGAGATGTTCGAGCAGGATGGGCTGGAGGTCGACCTTGTCGTGTCGGACGTCAAGATGCCCGAGATGGATGGTCCGACCTTGCTGAAGGAACTGCGCAAGACCAAGCCCGATCTGAAGTTCGTGTTCGTGTCAGGCTACCCGGCCGATGCGTTTTCCAATACGCTTGCAAACGAGACGAACTACACGTTCCTGCCGAAGCCTTATTCGCTCGAGCGGATTGCCGTGACAGTCAAGGAACAGATCGGCGGCTGAGCGCGGGGGCGAACTCAGCACCACATCGTGGTCGCTCTGGACCGGGGCGCCCAACTGAGCAACGGGATCGGAGGCGATCCCCGGCCACCGCAAGAGCCAGAGCAACATCCAGTCAGAGGTCCCCGCCGCATCTGCGCCACTCGCCGTCCAGGGACTTCTGAACAAAAAGCGTCCAGAGAGTCAGCATCTTGCTCGTACCGGTCGCGTTCCGAAGTTCGTTTCGGCGCCCGCCAAGACGAACAAGCGAGCCTGAGAAAGCGGCTACGAGCGGCACGGCCCGGCTGGAACTGCCGGCAGGATGTTCGCTTTACGTTCTTTCTGCTTGACCCCGAACAGAAAGTGAACAATCATCCATTGAGCCTGTTTGCCGAAGGCAACCACATTCAATAGGGTGAGCCATGACGACTCCGCATCTCCGTGTGATCGAGGGAACCGAAGTGGACAAGGACAAGGCGCTAGCGGCTGCGCTGGCTCAGATCGAGAAAACCTACGGGAAAGGCTCGATCATGAGGCTCGGCGCGAATGATCACTCGATCGATGTTGAGGCGATCTCGACCGGATCACTCGGCCTCGATATCGCACTCGGCATCGGCGGTTTACCGAAGGGGCGCATCGTCGAGATTTACGGCCCTGAATCGTCGGGTAAGACGACGCTCGCGCTGCATGTGATTGCGGAAGCTCAGAAACGCGGCGGCGTTTGCGGGTTTGTCGATGCCGAGCACGCGCTCGATCCTGTCTATGCACGCAAGCTGGGGGTGAAACTCGACGAACTGCTTATCTCTCAACCTGACACCGGCGAGCAGGCGCTGGAGATTGCCGACACGCTTGTCAGGTCTGGCGCTGTCGAGGTGCTGGTCATCGATTCGGTTGCAGCGCTGACCCCGAAAGCCGAGATCGAAGGCGAGATGGGCGACTCGTTGCCCGGGCTGCAGGCGCGTCTCATGAGCCAGGCTCTGCGCAAGCTGACTGCGTCCATCTCGAAGTCGGGCTGCATGGTGATTTTCATCAACCAGATCCGGCTGAAGATCGGCGTCATGTTCGGCAACCCGGAAACCACGACCGGCGGAAATGCGCTCAAGTTCTATGCATCGGTGCGCCTCGACATCCGCCGCATCGGGTCAATCAAGGAACGTGACGAACCGGTCGGCAACCAGACGCGGGTCAAGGTGGTCAAGAACAAGGTTGCGCCACCATTCAAGCAGGTCGAGTTCGACATCATGTATGGCCACGGCATCTCGAAGGTTGGCGAGGTTATCGATCTAGGGGTCAAGGCTGGGATCGTGGAGAAGTCTGGGGCTTGGCTGTCCTATAATGGCGCCAAGATCGGGCAGGGGCGGGAGAACGCGAAGGCGTTCCTGACGGAGAATCCGAAGCTTCTGCGCGAGATCGAGCAAAAGGTTCGTCAGAATGCCGGTCTGCTCAGCACGGCCTTGCTGGCGGACGCCGAGGACGAGGATGAGCTACAAGTCGACGAGGATGGCGTAATCATCGAGGCAGACACCGCGGACGTATCCGCTGGAAAGTCAAAAAAGGCCTCGGGCTAAGCGGCACTCCATCTCCCGGGTTGGGCGTGGTCGAGAACCGGAATTTTCAACCCGCCGCGTCTGGTTCGCGGTGTGGACAGTGTTGACCTGCGGCCCTACAACGCCGCGTCTGTACGCAGGGAACTTCGGCTCCTGTGTGCGGCCGGCGCGGTTCTGACTGTCGGTACTGCGGCGGCGGGGCGAGGCCGGAAGATTGTGTCGCGACGTGGTGTTGCGCATGTTCCGTTAGGGCGAGCGATGAGATTTCGCGCAGGCAGGGTTCAATGACCGGCGTCAACGACATCAGACGGACATTTCTCGAGTACTTCGCAAAGCACGGCCACGAGATCGTAGCCTCGTCGCCGCTCGTTCCCCGCAACGATCCGACGTTGATGTTCACCAACGCGGGGATGGTGCAGTTCAAGAATGTCTTCACCGGGCAGGAACATCGCCCCTATTCCCGCGCCGTCACCTCACAGAAGTGCGTCCGCGCGGGTGGCAAGCACAATGACCTCGACAACGTCGGCTACACCGCGCGCCATCACACGTTCTTCGAGATGCTCGGCAATTTCTCGTTTGGGGACTATTTCAAGGACGTTGCGATCGAACTTGCATGGACGCTCGTCACCCGCGAGTTCGGGCTCGATGCCAAACGGTTGCTCGTGACGGTCTATCACGACGATGAAGAGGCGTTTTCGTTTTGGAAGCGGATTGCAGGCCTTCCCGACGATCGGATCATCAGGATCTCAACGGCCGACAATTTCTGGGCAATGGGCGACACCGGGCCCTGTGGACCCTGCTCGGAGATCTTCTTCGACCATGGTCCGCATATCCCTGGCGGCCCACCAGGTTCAGCGGACGCAGATGGCGACCGGTTCATCGAGATCTGGAACCTCGTGTTCATGCAGTTCGAGCAGCGGGCGCCCGATGATCGGGTCGCTCTGCCGAAACCTTCGATCGACACTGGCATGGGCCTCGAGCGGATCGCCGCTGTCCTTCAGGGTACGCACGACAACTACGCGGTCGATTTGTTCCGCGCTTTGATTGCCGCGTCTGTCGACTTGACGAGCGTGCCGTTCGAGGGGGCGCAGGCGCCGAGCCACAAGGTGATTGCAGATCATTTGCGGGCCTCGAGCTTTCTGATTGCAGATGGCGTGCTTCCTGCCAATGAAGGCCGCGGCTATGTGCTGCGCCGTATCATGCGGCGTGCAATGCGCCATGCGCATCTCCTCGGCGCGCGTGATCCGATGATGTATCGCCTTGTCCCGGTCCTCGTGCGGGAGATGGGCACGGCCTACCCAGAACTCTTGCGTGCGCAGGCTCTGATCACCGAAACCCTGAAGCTCGAGGAGACACGGTTCCGCAAGACATTGGAACGCGGTCTCGGTCTGCTTGCGGATGAAAGTGAAGCGCTGACGGCGGGAGACGTGTTCTCGGGCGAGGTGGCGTTCAAACTCTATGATACATACGGCTTCCCGCTTGACCTGACGCAGGATGCGCTGCGCGCGCGGGGCGTCGGCGTCGACACGGACGCCTTCAATATTGCGATGGAACGCCAGCGGTCCGAAGCAAGGGCTGCGTGGCGGGGGTCTGGCGAAGCGGCCACGGAGGCGGTCTGGTTCGACCTGCGTGACCGTCTTGGAGCCACAGAGTTCCTCGGTTATGAGACCGAACGCGCCGAGGGGGTCGTCACGGCGATCGTGCGTGAGGGTGCGCCGGTCGATCGGGCGGTCGCCGGTGACGACGTCTCGATTATTGTGAACCAGACGCCGTTCTACGGTGAGAGCGGCGGCCAGGTTGGCGATGCTGGGACAATGAAGGGCGCCGATGGTGCGACGATCGAGATCGAGCGCACCGAGAAGAAACTTGGCGATCTCTTCGTCCATCTGGGGCGCGTCGTGTCCGGCTCAGTCGAGGTCGGCGCGGCCGTGGAACTTGACGTCGACCACGAGCGCCGGTCCGCCACCCGCGCCAATCACTCCGCAACTCACATCGTCCATGAAGCACTGCGACAGGTGCTTGGCGACCATGTTGCGCAGAAGGGTTCGCTGGTCGCGCCCGAGCGGCTGCGGTTCGACTTTTCGCATCACAAGCCGATCGAGGCCGATGAACTCGCTCGCATCGAGCGGCTGTCGAACCGGATCGTTGCGCAGAACGACGTGGTCGAGACGCGGCTCATGGCAATCGACGAGGCGCTTGAGACGGGTGCGATGGCACTGTTCGGAGAGAAGTATGGCGAGGAGGTGCGGGTCGTCGCCATGGGCAGGCCGGACGCCGGGAGCACTGCCAATCGGCCATGGTCGATTGAGCTTTGTGGCGGCACGCACGTAGCCCGAACCGGCGATATCGGTCTTGTCCACATCGTTGCTGAGAGTGCGTCTGCGGCAGGAGTTCGCCGGATCGAGGCGCTCACTGGGGAGCGTGCGCGACGCTATCTGGTCGAGCAGGATGCGCGGATTCGGGAGCTAGCTTCGCTGCTACGGACACGTCCGGAAGATTCAGTCGCGCGGGTGGCCCAGCTGATTGACGAGCGGCGCGCTCTCGAGCGTCAGATCGCTGAACTGAAGAAGCAGGTCGCACTCGGCGCGGGCGGCGCGGTTGCGGGCCCGCTGATCGAGGACGTGGGCGGGGTGCAGGTGCTGGCCCGGCAGGTCCCGGGTCTTGATCCAAAAGACCTGCGGGGCCTTGTCGATGACGGCAAGCGTCAGCTCGGCTCGGGGATCGTTGTCGTCGTCGGCCCCACCGAAGATGGCAAGGCTGGTGTTGCCGTTGGTGTGACGGGAGACCTGGCCGGCCGGTTCAACGCCGTCGACCTCGTCAAGGCTGCTGCTGTGGCGCTTGGCGGAAAGGGGGGCGGTGGGCGCGCCGACATGGCGCAGGCTGGTGGACCCGACGGCTCCAAGGCCGCCGAGGCGCTGTCTGCCGTGCGCGACGCGATTGTCGAGCGGTCCAAATCGGCCGCCTGAACGCTGCCGCGATCGCATGTGCCGCGGAACGCGCCGTGCCAAGGGACACCTGGGCAAGGCGGCTGCGCCGCCCGCTGCACATGTTTCGCGGAGAAGGAGTCGGAGCCCGGGTGGCGACACCGCCACCTTATCGTTATTGACGACCAGAAACCTGGTCCAGCCGGGCTCCAGAACTGCAACGCTCCCGCAGCGGCACCTTCATCTTGGGTCTCGCCGCCGGACGTGCCGCTCGGCCCTGGACCCATTGGTCACATGCGGCCGAGCGCCAGTGCCGCGGCAGGAAGCCAAGCCGCAGGTCCCTGCTTCAGAGACGGTACCTGATCTGATCCGTCCAGAACCGCTCGAGCCGCACAAGGGATCGGTTGAGCGATTTAAAGTCGTCTTTGCCAAGTTCGCCGACGCGCTCGATCGAGCCGAGTTGCCGATCGTAGAGTCCGCCGACGACTTTGCACGCATCGAGCCCTTTCTGGGTCAGGCTGACGCGAACGGACCGGCGATCCGTTTCCGATTTTTTGTAGTGGATATAGCCCATATCCACGAGTTTCTTAAGGTTATAGGAGACGTTCGAGCCAAGATAATAGCCGCGCGTCTTCAGTTCACCGGCCGTCAGTTCGCCTTCGCCGATGTTGTACAGCAGCAGCGCCTGCACGCTGTTGAGGTCCGTTCCACCGAGCCTGTCGAACTCGTCCTTGATGACGTCGAGCAAGAGGCGGTGGAGCCGTTCGACGAGCCGGAGCGACTGCTGATACTCGTTGGCGAACGTAGAGATTTCGTCCGGGATCCGATCCCGCTTCCAATCAAACGCAACCGACATACGCAAATCCTTACTCGTCTGATGCTTCGTTCCGCGTCGGCGTCTGTGCGCCGATCCGTTGGCGTCGAGGCCCTCAAACTATCGAAGTTGCCTTAAAAACAGTACTAATAGACATACTTAAAGTTCTAATAAGGGGGGGGCAGGATAACACCGTAGTTACCAGTCTCCGACCTGGTCAGATGAAGGTTGCAGCACCGCTAAAATCCAACTTTCTGCAGCTCCGCGCGCGTCGGTAGACTGAGGTCGCCGCTCGCGTGCCGGTGAAAGAGTTTGGCGATATCGCTCTCGACGACGCTTGCCAATGTGTTCGGGCTCCAGTTGGGAGATTTATCTTTGTCGACGACGGAAGCCCGTATTCCTTCAGCCAGATCGGCATGATCCAGGAAGTGACAGGCGAGCGTGTAGTCGGCAGTGAGCGTCGCCCGGAGGTCGAGCGTTGCACACGACCTTATGTGCTTCAGGGTTGCTTCGAGCGCCGTTGGCGAGTTCGATGACAGACGCTGCGCTGCGTCCCGGGCCCATTGGCCGCGCGCGCCCTGCTCCTGCGAGAACGATCCGAGGGCTGAGAGCATGTCCCGGACCGAGCCGAGCGAGAACACGGCCGCAATACTTTCAGCAAGCGCCATGATAGGGGGCGGGCCGGGTTCCTGATGGAGGCCATCGAGCAGTGCGTCGACTGGCTCGGCGTCAGCCAGGCGCTCTGCGATGACAGGAAAATGGTCCGCGCGGATGCAATGCGTGACAAGGCCAAGCGCGAAGGCTTCTGCCCTGTCGATGGCCGCGCCGGTCAGTCCAAGGTAGGTGCCGATCCCGTGCGGCATCCGCGCCAACGCGTGACAAACGCCGACATCGGGAAAGAGACCGATGGCGGCCTCTGGCATCGCGAAGCGGTAGTTTTCGCCCGCGACGCGGTGCGTTCCATAGAGCGTAAGGCCGACGCCTGACCCCACCACAAGCCCGTTGATCAAGGAGACCGTCGGCTTCGGAAAGCACTCGAGTGCCCAATTCAATCGGTATTCATCCGCAAAGGAGCGCCGCGCCGCGTCCAGGTGCCCGGATCTGATCTCGGCATGGATTTCGGAAAGATCGCCTCCAGCGCAGAATACTCGGCTCTCGGGGACCGATTTGATGACCATGCAGTAGATGTTCGGGTCCCGGGCGAAGTGCGGCAGGCGGCGAGCAATCGCTGCGCGCATGCCATCGTTGAGTGCATTCAGACGCGCGGGGCGAGAAAGGGTGACTGTGGCAGCGCAGCCAATCTGCTGCACCTCGATCTCGCTCGTGCTCGCTTCAGCCATGCCCTGATTGTCCTTGTTCGTTGTTTCATGCACTATTTCGGTGTTGTGTTCGCGATTCGGGTTCGTCCAGCGATTTTCAGCGATCTTCCCCAGTATTACCGCAATTCCAATCGGCGTTGAGGTTGCCCTTTCGTTGCCGCAATCGTGGCGCCGTCAGGCCGGTATTCGCATTATCTCGCGCATCGTAATCGGAGACTTTGGCCATGCGTGTGACAGCACATGGAACTCTCGAGAGCCATGATTGCAAATCATTCGGCCCACTCGTCTGCGGCCTCATTGCATCGGTGGTTTGGCTCCTGCAAGCGGGGGTGGTCCGCGCCGACCAGCCGGCCGGTTACGAGCCGGCACATGTGTTCTTTGACGTCAACGGGGAGCTTCGCGTCGTCGAGAGAAAGCGTCCTGCGCAGCGCGCAAGCGTCGGCGGCTGGTCGTTGGAGGTCACCGAATCGTCGCCATCTGGCAGCCAAGTCACAGCCGAACCTTCCAACGCTACAGCCAGCCCGCCACAGGGTTTGGGCTCAGCGCGCGCTGCTCCGGACCTCGAGCGAACGCTCGGTGCAGCCCGTGGCACTGGTGATACGGGCCGGTGGCGAAGCGAGGAGGTGGAGGCAAAGATCGCAGCCTGTGCGCGCATCATCAGGCGAACGGGTGCTGAGGTCGAGGCTTTGCCACCCCTGGCGGAGGGGTCGTGCGGGAGCGCGGCGCCGATGCTTTTGAAGAGCCTCGGGAAGCGGCACAAGGTGGTGTTTTCGCCTGCCGCCACCGTCAACTGTTCAATGATCGCGGCGCTTTCGGACTGGATCGAGGGCGGCGTGCAGCCCCTGGCCCAGAAGCATCTGGGCGCCCGCGTTGTCGAAGTGAACGTCATGAGCGACTACTCGTGCCGCGGCGTTTACGGCCGCGCCGGCGCGAGGCTGAGCGAGCATGCGTTCGCGAACGCGCTCGACATCGGCGGTTTCGTGACGTCAGACCGGCGCCAGACACTGGTTCTCGATCACTGGGGCCCGAATGGCCGCGATGTCGTACGCTACGCGCAGGCCCGTGAGCGGGTACGTGCTCGCGAGCAGGGGGGTGTTGCAACGCAGCCATCAGACGGGGTTTCTGCGCCAGACGTTGCGGTGACAGCGGCAACGACGGCTGGCTCAACGAATGTTCAGGCGTCTGAGAGCGGCATCGTCTCAATCTCAGAGGTCAGCTCCCCTGGCGGGGTCGGCAATTCAACCGCACCGATGCCGCCACTCGCGATCTCGCCGGGCCCACGGTTTCCTGCCGCGCTTGGGCTCGTGGCGCCCAGCCGTTTGGGCGGTCCAACAACCCAACACGCACTTGCCACGGCGCCAGAGTTGTTTCGGGGCGTCGATCGCCAGCGCCGCCGCTTCCTCAGGGAGGCTCATGTCGCAGCATGCAAAGTGTTCCGGACCGTTCTCGGGCCTGAACTCGACGAAACGCATCGCAATCATCTGCATGTCGACCTCAACAAGCGAAACGAGACGGCCTACTGCCGATAGTGGCCCGTCGTGGCAAAATCGCTTCTTCGCCGCGGCGTCCGATGGATTGTGGTGCGACATAAGGGCGGCTCGCTCAATCAATGACTGAGGGAGGCGTGGCTTTCGCCTGGACTGACACCGGACCCGCTGCAGGCGTCGGTCGCTTGGGCGCGACCCTGTGCGAGAACCGCCGAAGCGATGTTCCCGCACCATCGGCAGCACCCGCCGTCGAGAGACTTCGGATTGAAAAGCCGCGCGAGACTCTGAATGTCGCCAGGTCTCGCTGTCTCGCTGCGTTCCGAAGTTCGTCTCGGCGCGTCACGAGACGGACAAACGAACCTCGGCCGGCGGGTACGAGCCGTATGGCCGCGGCGTTTCGAACAATGTCGACCTTCGGCGCATCGCAACGGCGCAACTTAGAGCTATTCTCGTTCAAATGTCGGTTGCGGTGAGGCCGCATCGGCGGGCGAGACCGGAGCTGGCGATAATGCGTGACGACCCCTATGTGACCCCCCCGCTGCAGGCAGCAGCCCAAAAGTCTCCGGCCAGTGCGGCCGCCACCGCAGCTCCCGGCGGGCTGTCGTTTCCCCATGTCCGCCTTCGGCGCAATCGCAAGGCCGAGTGGACGCGGCGGCTGGTTCGCGAGCACAGCTTGTCGACGTCCGATCTGATCTGGCCGCTGTTTGTCGCGGATGGCTCAGGTGTTCGTGACGAAGTCGCGTCGATGCCAGGCGCCTATCGCCTGAGCGTCGATCAGGTTGTTGTCGAAGCCGAGCGGGCGATGGCGCTGGGAATCCCCGCAGTCGCCGTCTTTCCTTACACGCGGCCAGATCGTCGCGATGATGCTGCAAGCGAGGCCCTCAATCCCGACAACCTCGTGTGTCGGGCGGTGCGGGCCATTCGCCGAGCGGGCTTCAATGATCTTGGCATCATTTGCGATGCAGCGCTCGACCCCTATACAAGCCATGGCCATGACGGGTTCCTCGAGGACGGGCGGATCCTCAACGACGAGACGGTCGAAGCGCTCGTCAAGCAAAGCCTCATCCAAGTCGAGGCCGGCTGTGACGTGATCGCACCGTCTGACATGATGGATGGCCGTGTCGCGGCGATCAGGCAGGCCTTCGAAGCGACGGGGCATCACGACGTTCAGATCATGTCGTACGCGGCCAAGTTTGCCTCTGCATTTTACGGCCCCTTCCGGGATGCGATTGGTTCGAGCGCGGCGCTTAAAGGCGACAAGCGCACCTACCAGATGGACCCCGCCAACACGGACGAAGCGCTGCGCGAGGTCGGCCTCGACATTGCGGAAGGCGCCGACATGGTGATGGTCAAGCCGGGCATGCCCTACCTCGACATCATCCGCCGTGTGCACGAGACGTACCGAGTCCCGACGTTCGCCTATCAGGTCTCCGGCGAATACGCCATGTTGATGGCTGCGGTCCGCAACGGGTGGCTGGATGAAGAGCGTGTGGTGCTCGAGAGCCTGCTTGCATTCAAGCGTGCGGGAGCATCCGGTGTGCTGACGTATTTCGCACCGAAGGCCGCTGAATTGCTCCGGCGTTCGACCTGAAGGCCGCGGCAAGCATCGCCGGTGTCAGGAGAGTGTCGCACCCCACCTCGAGATGGCCTCGCGAAAGTCGGGCACGGCCATCTCGATCGTCGTGTGTCCTGCGGCACCAACGGTTATGGCACGTTCTGCGGAGATTTAGCCCCCAACGCGCTCGCGATGCTTGATTCGTGCGACGATCGCCCCCACCCTCAGGGCGCCGGAACTTGGCGGTGGCTCCGACGTGGGTCTCGTAGCGCCGATCATCAGTCGTTGCACGGTGCGCAGAGCGCGCTCTCAGCGACTTCAGATCGCAAAGCCGTACGAGATCCAACGGTTTGCTGGTAGCCTCCGCTTTCGTAGGTTCGTTTGCAAGGCGCGGCAGATCACTGACGAACTTGCGACAGCGGGTGCGAGCGCATGTCAGAACAGCATAAGAGCTTCCCCGAGTTCTATGTGACCTCGGCGCAGCAATGTCCCTATCTCGAAGGGCGGCGCGAGCGCAAGTTGTTCACCCATTTGACGCGAGACAAGCCACCGATGCTCGTCGATACGCTGCTCAAGGGTGGCTTTCGACGCAGTCAGAACATCGCCTACATGCCGTACTGTGACGGGTGCCAAGCGTGCATTTCGGTCCGCGTGCTCGCTGGCGACTTTGAGATGACGAAGAGCCTGCGTCGCGTGTTGGCGCGAAACGACGGGGTTACGGCGCTGCGCCTGCGTCCGCAGCCGACTGCCGAGCACTACGGGCTATTCCGATCCTACATTGACAGTCGGCATGGCGATGGCGGCATGGCCGATATGACGGTGCTCGACTTCGCTATGATGATCGAGGACTCAATCGTCGACACGTTCATCACGGAGTACCGTGAGCCCGCTGATCCCGCCAGACCTGACGTTCCGGGCCGACTGATCGGTGTTGCGCTCTGCGACCGGCTGTCGGACGGGATCTCGCTGGTCTACAGCTTCTATGATCCAAGCCCGACGGAGCGCAGCTTGGGAACATACATGATCCTCGAGCACATTGCGTTCGCGCGGGACCTAGGTTTGCCGTTCGTTTATCTGGGTTACTGGATCGAAGGGTCCCGAAAGATGAGCTACAAGACGCGCTTCAGACCGCAGGAACATTTGGGTCCACAGGGCTGGGCGACCTATGACGGCGAATGAGCGCGTGTCGGGAGCCGCGGAGCTCTGTGCCCTGTTTGGCTTATCATCTCTGGCTTAGCGGTTCTGGCTGACAATGTCTGGCTGCCGGCAGGCGTCTGCCAGAGTGAGCGCGCTGGCCAACGCATGCGGCTGCTGCTAACCGAGCACACCGCGGAGGCTCTGAGCCGAGCGGAGAAGACAGGCCCCCGATAAGGATGATCACCGATAACGGTGCTCCCCGGTACGGGTGGTGCGCTCGAGAGGATTCGAACCTCCACGGGTCTCCCCGCTACCACCTCAAGGTAGTGCGTCTACCAGTTCCGCCACGAGCGCGCGGTCACCATGTTGGTCTTTGGCGACAGAGCGCGGTGCTTATCAATCCCGCATACGGTTTGCAAGGCTGATCTCGGCGCCCGATGCACCGGAATCGGAGTTGCGCGCAACGGCGGAATTAGCCACCAGGATGGCGGCGCGATTTGACGCTCACGCGCGCACTCAGT
>JBHJOC010000073.1:0-27279 GCA_050330095.1 Hyphomicrobiaceae bacterium | reverse complement strand
CGAAAGGTATGCGGTGGACTTCTCGGTCATCACACTAGCGAGGCGCTTGGCCAACGCACAAAGCTGAGATGGGCGCCCGCCTCAATACCCCTTGGCGTCGAGATCGAGCAGCGGAAATGCGGAAAGCGCGCCAGGCTGGGCGACGATTGGCGCGCCGAAATACAGGAACTTCCGGTTGAGCTCCGAATAGCGCGACACACCAGCCAGCCCGAGCGCGATCGTCACCTCATCCTGCAGGATCTCGAGCAGGCGCACGACACCATCAGCGCCGCGCGCCGCAAGGCCATAGCAGTAAAGCCGGCCAATTCCGATTCCATCACAACCAAGCGCCATCATCTTCACGATGTCGGTGCCGCGCGAGACACCACCGTCCATCACAACGCGCGCCTTGCCTCCGACGGCGTCGATCACTTCCTGCACAACATCGGCCGAGCCCCGCCCATGGTCGAGCTGCCGGCCGCCGTGATTTGAGCAGTAGATCACGTCAACCCCGTGCTCAACGGCGATCCGGGCATCCTCTGCAGTGCCAATCCCCTTGAGAATAAATGGGATATCATGGCGCGCTTTAAATCTGGCAACATCCTTCCAGGAGAACTGCGCCTGGTAGCGCTTGGCGTCTCCCGTAAACGAGGCATTGCGCCACGTCTTCGTGAACCGCTTTGCAATGTCACGTTCGCGGCGGCTGTAGTGCTGGGTATCGACGGTAATACAAAAGGCGTCACAGCCCGAGTCGACTGCATAGGCTACCTGTTCGTCGACGAACGCAGCGTCACCGCGAATGTAGAGCTGATAGATCAGGGGCGCGCGGGTCTTGGCACGCACGTCGGGCAACGTCTTCGTCGTCACCGAGCTCAGCATCATCGCGACGTTAGCCCGCCCTGCCGCCTCCGCCACCGTGACGCCGCCACCCGGGTCGAACTGCTCGAGTGAGCCGACCGGAGCAAGAATGATCGGCAACGCGACCTTCTTGCCGAAAAGGACATGACCGGTGTCGACGTCGGAGACGTCGTTGAGAACGCGAGGCCGCAGCGCGATCTGATCAAGGGCTGCCCGGTTACGGGCCAACGTCGTCTCGGTCTCAGTGCCGCCGACGAGATAGTCCCAGACGTTCGCGTTGAGGTTTATGCGTGCGGCTTGGATGAATTCGTGGATCGTCTGAAACTCGTCTTCGAGACCGGTATTCTGCACAGCGTTCCTCCAGCCCAGTCTGCGGCGGTCGTCGGCTCGACCGCTCTCCTGTCTACCTGCCCTGGCAATCGTAATCGCTCGCGTACCGGCACAGAAGCTCTGTCTCGACCGAAGACCCATGCCAATGCTGCAACGAAAGTTCGGGGTTGCCTGCGTGCGCCAAAGGCCGAGCGATCGGTGCACGCGAGGACGCCCTGCGGCGACACGACCAAGTGGCCACCTGAACTTGTTACACTGACGTCACACAAGGTCAGTAAGCCACCCGCACCCCAACTTAAGGATGAGGGCCTCAGAATGATTTCCAGACGATCCCTGCTCGCGATGATCAGCGGGCTCATGATGTCGTTTGCTGCCGCGCCGGCCATTGCGCTCGACGCCCGCTTCACGGACGCCGATGGTGACCTGCTGGCAGACGTTCCAACCGATGCAAGCAAGCTCGTCGACCCCGACACGCTGATTTTTGCCTACACGCCCGTCGAAGACCCTTCCGTATACGCGAAGGTCTGGGAAGGCTTCCTGAAGCACATGGAGCAAGTGACCGGTAAGAAGGTCCAGTTCTTCCCTGTGCAGTCGAACGCAGCACAGCTCGAAGCCATGCGGGCCGGCCGTCTGCACGTCGCGGGCTTCAACACGGGCTCGAACCCGCTCGCGGTTGCCTGTGCTGGCTTTCGTCCCTTCGCCATGATGGCCCGCGCTGATGACACGTTCGGCTACGAGATGGAGATCATCACGTATCCAGGATCCGGCATTGAAAAGGTCGAGGACATCCGCGGCAAGAAACTCGCGTTCACGTCCGAGACTTCGAACTCCGGTTTCAAGGCACCCTCGGCGCTGCTTCGTGCCGAGTTTGCCATGGAAGCCGGCAAGGACTTCGAAGCCGTGTTCTCGGGCAAGCATGACAACTCGATCCTTGGCGTTGCCAACAAGGACTATCCCGCAGCGTCGATTGCGAACTCCGTGATGAAACGGATGATCGATCGCGGCGTCGTCAAGGCCGATCAGATCGTCACGATCTACAAGTCGCAGACGTTCCCAACGACCGGCTACGGCACTGTCTACAACCTCAAGCCCGAACTGGTGGCGAAGATCCAGGAAGCGTTCTTCTCGTTCCCCTGGGAAGGCTCGGCGCTCAAGGAAGAGTTCTCGAAGTCGGGCGAAGCGAAATTTATCCCGATCGAGCACAAAGTTCACTGGGACGTCGTTCGCAAGATCGACGAAGCCCAGGGCGTGAAATACGACTGCAAGTGATGTGATCCGATCCGCGACTACGGCCGCCCGTTGTTCACTCGCACGACGGGCGGTCTTTCAGTGTCTTGAATGTTTTCTAAGCGCGCCTTGGGGGCACCATGCTTCGCATCGAAGGCCTGACCAAACGCTACAAGACGGGCGATGCCGCATTGAAAGGCGTCTCACTGACGATCGAGCCGGGCGAGATCGTTGGCCTGATTGGGCCATCGGGTGCCGGTAAGTCGACCCTGATCCGCTGCGTCAACCGCCTCGTCGAACCAACGTCTGGCCAGATCTTCCTTGGCGACGTGGAGTTGACGCGGTTGTCTCGGTCGAACTTGCGCCGAGCCCGCCGCAGGATCGGAATGATATTCCAGGAATACGCGCTCGTAGAACGCTTGACTGTGATGGAAAACGTCCTGTCGGGCCGCCTCGGCTACACCGGCTTTTGGGCGAGCTGGCTGCGCCGGTTCAGTCGCGAGGATGTCACACGGGCGATTGCGTTGCTCGATCGCGTTGGTCTGATCGACCATATCGACAAGCGGGCGGATGCGCTCTCCGGTGGACAGCGCCAGCGCGTGGGAATCGCGCGCGCGCTCGCTCAGGAACCCGAACTGCTGCTGGTCGACGAGCCGACAGCGAGCCTCGACCCCAAGACGTCACGCACGGTCATGCGGCTGCTCACACAGTTGTGCCGCGAGCGCAACCTTTCGGCCGTCGTCAACATTCACGACGTCGTCCTGGCACAGTCGTTCCTGCCTCGGATCATCGGCCTAAACGCAGGCGCCGTTGTTTATGACGGACCGGCCTCCGGGCTCGACGCCGAGGTACTCACACGCATCTACGGTGAGGAAGACTGGACCCAGACCGCTGCGAAGTCAGACGACGACATCGACGACCAGGATGCTTCGGAAAATGCCTCCCCGCTCGCCGATGGCGACGGTCGCAAGGCGCGATTGGAGGCCGCGCAGTGACGGCCGGAACGGATCTCGGCCACAGGGACGCTGCGTTCTCTGGACTGTCCGAGCGGGCGCGGGAACGCGCAGCCTCTTGGCGCGCGCCGAAGCTCATCGAACGTTGGGACCTCAGGATCGCGGTCGCAGTCGTCGTGGTGGCCTACCTTTACCTCGCGCTCGCCACGATCGATGTCAACTGGACGCGCGTGTCTGAAGGTGTCGTGCGCGCTGCACGCTTATTCTCTGGATTCCTGACACCGGATTTCACCAGCCGTTGGAGCGACATCCAGCAGGGGATGATCGAAAGCCTGACGATGACCGTCACGGCCACCGTTGCCGGCGTGATCCTATCGGTGCCCTTTGGCTTGGGCGCCGCCCGCAATATCGCTCCGCTCTGGCTTTATGCGTTCTGCCGCGGCGTCATCGCGCTGAGCCGGGCCTTCCAGGACATTATTGTCGCCATTCTGCTGGTCGCAATGTTTGGCTTCGGGCCGTTCGCCGGCTTCCTGACACTCACGATCTCGACGATCGGGTTCCTCGCCAAGCTGCTCGCCGATGACATTGAGGAAATAGACCCCGACCAGGTGGAAGCGATCCGAGCGACCGGCGCGGGCTTCTGGCAAGTCATAGAGTACGCCGTCGCCAGCCAAGTCATGCCGCGCCTTGTCGGTCTGACGGCGTATAAGGTGGACATCAACTTTCGCGATTCCTCGGTCATCGGCATCGTCGGTGCGGGAGGGATCGGTGCCACTCTCAACACCGCCCTCGACCGCTATGAGTTCGACAGTGCCGCTGCGATCCTGCTGATCATCATCGCCATCGTCATGGTGTGCGAGTACGGATCGGGTTGGATCCGAAAGAGGTTTGCGTGACATGCCTGTGACGCGCACGGCAGACAGCCGCCCGACCGAATGGCAGTTGCTCACCTCGGGGGAAATGCTTTCCCGCTGGCTCGTCTGGCTCGGGATCGTCGCTCTGACCGTCTTCTGTTGGCGCGTGATGACCGAGAACACGATCTGGGCGTTTGTTTACGATGCACCGCGCCAGGCTCAGGACATTTTTGGCCGCATGATCCCACCGCGCTGGTCCTACATGGACCGCCTGTGGCTCCCGCTCTGGGATACGATCAACATTGCGACGCTTGGCACGCTAATCTCGATCGTGATCGCAGTGCCCATGGCCTTCCTCGCAGCCCGCAACACGACACCGAGCACGATCCTGGTTCGGCCGGTCGCGCTGTTCGTCATCGTCTCGACACGCTCAATCAACTCGCTCATCTGGGGATTGCTGCTCGTGGCCGTGCTAGGTCCAGGCGTGCTTGCCGGCATCATCGCGATTGCGCTGCGTTCGATCGGTTTCATCGGCAAGCTGCTTTACGAAGCGATCGAGGAAATCGACGAGCGCCAGGTCGAAGCGGTCCGGGCGACGGGCGCCTCGTCGGCACAGGTGATTGCTTACGGGATCGTTCCACAGGTCCTGCCAGCGTTTGCGACCATCACGGTATTTCGCTGGGACATCAACATCAGGGAATCGACCGTCCTCGGCCTCGTCGGTGCAGGCGGCCTCGGCTTGGCACTTGAATCTTCGCTTAATACACTCGCTTGGCCGCAAGTGAGCCTGATCCTGATTGTAATCCTGGTGACCGTGTTGATCAGCGAGTGGATCACAGCACGCGTCCGTCGCTCGATCATCTGATGCGCGCCACGATCAGGTGATGGCACACGGGCTGTCACGCCCGGTGCGGCTTCGGTCTCGGACGCGTCCAATGCGTCACACGTCTTCCGAGACTTCGCGCAGGCCATCCGCGAGCATATTGAAGCCGAGCACGAGCAGCGAGATCGCAACCGCCGGGACGATCGCCATGTGCGCAAAACCGGCCAGCACGAATGCGCGGGTTTCCGTGATCATACCGCCCCAGTCCGGGTCCGGCGGCGGCAGGCCGAGCCCAAGAAATCCCAGCGCGCCAATCGTGATCGTGGTGTAGCCCATCCTGAGGCATGCATCGACCACCAGTGGGCCCTTCGCGTTCGGCAGGATCTCGCGGAACATGATCGCCCAGGCGCTCTCGCCGCGCGTGCGGGCTGCGAGGACGAAGTCGCGCGTTGCAATGTCGAGGGTGAGGGCGCGCACGATCCGGACGATGGCTGGCGTGGAGGCAAACACGACCGCGAGCACGATGTTGACGCCCGAGGCTCCCACTTTGGCGATCAGCAGCACATAAAGAACCATCACCGGGAACGACAGGATCACGTTGGCAATGAAGCTTACGACTTCGTCGATCCAGCCGCGGAAATAACCGGCCATCAGACCGAGCGCGATGCCGATGGTGTATGCGATTGCTGTCGCGAGCGTTGCATAGACGAGCACCCTCTGAGCGCCCCAGATGATGCGCGAGAGAAGATCACGGCCAAGATGATCGGTACCAAGCCAGAAGATCTTGCCATCAGGACCACTGCCCCCCGGAAGCACGAACGGGACCTGCGGCAGGTTCGGGTCGCTCGGAGCGAGCACGGGCGCGAGCACCGCCAGCGCAATGAAGACAAAGACAATGGTGGCACCTGTGACGCCGATGGGGCTACGGGCGAGACGGGCCCATGGCCGCCCCGGGTCGGCCGTGTGCACTGGCGCGGTGTCGGGCGCTTCAGCTGATCCGGCCACACCCCCGCCGCGCTCATCAGACCCGCCAGCGTTCTTTATGTCCCGATCAAACACCGTTTCCGTAACCTCGATTCAACGGAGCCTTACGCGCGGATTGAGCCATGCCGTCGCAAGATCGCCAAACGTCTGCGTCGCGACCGCGACGAACACGGCAGCGAGCGCACAAGCCTCGATCACGAACACGTCACGACGCAGGGCGGCCTCCAGCAGAAGTGCGCCGAACCCTTTGTAGCCAAATGCGTATTCAGTCACGACGACACCCGACAAAAGCCAGTTAAACTGGAGCAGGATCACCGTGACCGGCGCAATCAGTGCGTTGCGCAACGCGTGACGCATCACGACCTGCCGCGGTGACAATCCCTTCAGCATCGCCATGCGGATGTACGGCTCCGACATCACCTCGATCATGGCAGCACGGGTCATGCGGGCAATGTAGCCGAACCCGTAGAGCGTCAGCACCGCGACCGGCAGGATCAGCTCGACGGGGTTGAACCCATCGGTCATCGCCGACGTTCCCGGGAGCCAGCCGAGCCAGAATACGAAAATTCCCGTGAGGATCACCGCACTCGCGTATTCGGGCACAGAGGTCGTGACGATCGACACGAACGAAATGGTACGATCCGTGACCGATCCCTCGGCCATGCCTGCGAGCACGCCGAAGACGAGGGCGATGCACACCATGACAACGAACGTGACGCCCGCAAGGATCGCCGTATTGGCGAGGCGATCCCAGAAGATGTCGGCGACGGGCACCTTGTAGATAATGCTGAAGCCGAGATCGCCGTGCGCGATCCGAACAATCCAATCGAAATACCGAACAAGAATTGGCCGGTCGTAGCCGTTCTGGACGATCCATGCCTCGAGTTGCTGATCCTGCGCGAAGGGGCCGAGAACGCTGCGCGCGATCAGCTTCGGATCAGACTCGTTGATCAGGAAAACGAGCAGACTGACGGCTGCCATAATCAGTGTCATCGAAGCAACGCGGCGGGCGATCAGGAGTGCCATTCACTGCCCTCCGCACCGCCGCGCTGCACCGTCGACCGGGCCGTTGCGCAATCAGGCATCCAGCCAGACGTTCTCATAGAGGTGGTACATGGTCGGGTGGACGCGAAGGCCCCGGACTTTGGCGTGTGCAGCCACCGATTCCTGCCGCCAGAACGGTTGGGCGATGATCGCGTCCTCGCGAAGGATCTTGCGGCAAACCTCCAGCAAGCTCTTGCGCTTTTCGACATCGACTTCGGCTTCGGCTGCGTCGAGCGCGGCATCGAACGCCGGGTTGGCGTAAGCGCATTCGTTCCAGGGCACGCCGCTGCGGTAGGCAAGCGACAGGACCATGGTCCCGAGGGGACGATGCGTCCAGGACGTGAAGCCAAATGGCGCCTTGTCCCAGATCTCCCAGTACTGTGCCGCCGGCAGCTTGTTGATCTCGAGATTGATGCCGGCAGGAGCACACTGGGCCTTGGCGACGGCAAGGGTCGAGGTCATCCAAGGACCGTCGGTATCGCCGTTGGCAATCGAGAGCGTCACGCCGTTTGGATACCCAGCCTCGGCGAGCAGCTTCTTGGCAAGTTCGATATCGCGCTTTGGCTGGCCAATATCGGTATACTCCGGATGGATCGGCGAGACGTGATCATTTTCGGCGGGAACGCCAAGGCCGCTGAAGCCCTTCTCGGCCAATTCCTTATGGTCGAGGGCGGCCGCGAAGGCTTGCCTCAGCTTTGCATTGTCGAACGGCTTCTCCGTCACCCTGAAGCGCATCACCGCAGTCTGCGCAGTTGTGGCCGTCAACAGGTTGAGCGATGGGATTCGCTTGACCGTCTCGACGGCCTCGACAGGCAGGCGGAACAACGTGTCGACCTGGTTCGAGATCAGCGCGGCCACCCAAGCATTGGTGTCGGTTCCGTGATCGAAATAGTGGATCTCGTCGAGGTGATAAGGACCGGCCCACCAATCCCGCGTTCGCTTCAGGATTGCGCGCTCGCCAATGCGGAACTCGGCCAGTTCGAACGGTCCGGTCCCTATTGGATGCTTCGAGAGATCCGCCTCGTAGTCGACGCCGAAGCCGCGGTGCGTAATCGCTGCCGGATAATTGAAGAAGTTCTCTGGCATCGAGAGTACGGCCTGGCGCAGGTTGAACCGAACCGTCGCATCGTCGAGCACTTCGACACCGCCTTCGATCGGCGTCTTGCGTCCTTCGGCATCGGTCTCGACCAACGCGTCGAACAGTCCGAGATTCGAGGACCCGGTTTCAGGATCGAGCCAGCGCTTCATTGCTGCTGCGACGTCCGCGCTTGAGAAAGTATCGCCATTCGACCAGCGCACATCGCGGCGCAGGTGGAAAACCCAGGTCTTGAGATCGTCGGATGCCTCCCAGCGCTCAGCAAGGTAGGGCACGGTGACATTGTCGGTCCGGGTTCTGGTCAGGTACTCGACGATGTGGCGGGCCACATTGGATTTCTCGGTCCAATCGAATTTCGCTGGATCGTTCATTTCCTGAACGACCATCGAGCACCGCAGAATGCCGCCGGACTTGGGAGGCTGAGCAAGAACGGGCGCGCCGGCCGGGTGGCCAATGAGGGCATCGGCCGTCACCGTCGCCGTTGCGACCCCCAGCCCAAGCAGGCACGCATGGCGCAAGAACTCGCGCCTGCTGACACGGCCTCGCTCCAATTGGTCGACCAGTTCGGGAAGGTAGGCGTGTGTTTCCGCATGGCGCTTGCGCTCGGACGGCAGAAGATAGCGGCGCCTGTCGCGCTGCAGGACGTTGCGGTCAGACATGGATGTCTCCCTGAGCATTTCCGGTGATTGGTAAACCACCGCCGAAACGATCCGAACACCGATCGCCCAATCCGGCGCGAGGTTCGGCATGAGGCGGGCCCAACAAGGCGTCGGACCAGTTGCGCGCGGGGACTGCGCGCCCGTTCAAGCCGCGTGAGTGGCGGCCGACGGCATTAAAGCAAATCGGGGCCCACCTGGCCACCCCACCGACGAACTACTACCGTCGATCAGAAGTCCTTGCACCATCCGCAACGTCCTTATTTCCGGGGAGGTCTGATCGAAAAGCGGGACTTGTGTTCCTTCTCGCTCTGACATTGGCCCGGAACCTGGCCCAACCGGGAGGCAAATGTCAGAACCGGAACACGAGGCCGCTGCTGCGGCACGGCCATCACGCTTGGCGACCATCGACATTGAAGTTTTGCCGCGCGCGTTCGAAGGCTTGCTCAGGCAGCACACGTCGGCTAACCGGCGGTCATGACCGACCACACGATTCCAGGGGCCGCGGGCCCAATCGAGCCCGTCTCACTGCGCAGCGCCCTAGAAGAACGCTATCTCGCGTACGCGCTGTCGACGATCATGCACCGTGCGCTGCCCGACGTGCGCGATGGACTGAAGCCCGTGCATCGGCGCATTCTCTATGCCATGCGCGAGCTGCGGCTCGACCCCGCGTCGGGCTATAAAAAGTGCGCAAAGATCGTCGGGGAAGTGATGGGAAACTTCCACCCACACGGCGATCAGGCGATCTATGACGCGCTCGTTCGCCTCGCGCAGCACTTCGCGGTCCGCTATCCGCTGATCGATGGGCAGGGCAACTTCGGCAATATCGACGGCGATAACGCTGCGGCAATGCGCTACACTGAAAGCCGCATGACCGAGGTCGCGACACGGCTGCTGGCCGAGATCGATGCCGACACGGTTGACTTTCGACCAACCTACGATGGCTCGAATGAGGAGCCAATCGTCCTTCCTGCGGCGTTTCCGAACCTGCTCGCAAATGGCTCGTCCGGGATCGCGGTCGGCATGGCCACCAACATTCCGCCGCACAATGTCGAAGAGCTTTGCAACGCGCTGCTGCACCTCATCAAGCATCCGAACGCGACCATCGAAAAGCTCGTCGAGTTCGTGCCGGGACCCGATTTCCCGACTGGCGGGGTTCTCGTTGAGGATCGCGCTCAGATCGTCGAGGCCTATAGGTCCGGGCGGGGAGGGTTCAGGCTCAGAGCCCGTTGGGAGAGAGAAGAGACGGGACGTGGCACGTATCAGATCGTGATCACCGAGATCCCCTACCAGGTTCAGAAATCGAAGCTCGTCGAGAAGATCGCCGAGATGATCGTTGAGCGGAAACTGCCACTCGTCGGCGACATCCGTGACGAGAGTGCCGAGACGGTGCGTCTCGTCATCGAGCCAAAGACGCGATCAATCGACCCGGTCGTCATGATGGAGAGCCTGTTCAAGGTCTCTGAGCTCGAGATCCGCTTTGGCCTCAACATGAACGTGCTGACGGCAGGCCAGATCCCAGCAGTCCTGTCCTTGAAAGAGGCGCTGCAGGCCTGGCTCGAACATCGCATCGAGGTGCTCATCCGCCGCTCGAGGTTTCGCCTTGACAAGATCGCGCACCGCCTCGAGGTGCTCGAAGGCTACCTCATCGCCTTCCTCAATATCGATGAGGTTATCCGGATCATTCGCTTCGAGGATGCGCCGAAGCAGCAACTCATGGCGCGCTTCGCCTTGTCCGACGTCCAGGCCGAAGCCATCCTGAACTTAAGGCTGCGGGCGCTGTCGAAGCTCGAAGAGATGGAAATTCGTGCCGAACACGAGCGCCTGACGGCAGAAAAGCTCGAACTTGAGGCTCTCCTCGCGTCAGAAGACCTGCAGTGGACCCGCGTCAGCGAGGAGGTTCGCGACATTCGCAAAGCCTATGCGAAGTCGACGGAGCTTGGCCGCAGGCGCACAGACTTCTCGCAAGCCCCTGTCATCGACGTCGACCTCGACCAGGCACTGATCGAGCGCGAGCCCATTACGATCGTGCTGTCCGACAAGGGTTGGGTGCGCGCTTTGAAGGGCCATCATGATGACCTTTCAAGGCTCGATTTCAAGCAGGGTGACAAACTCCGCCTCGCGATCAAGGCCGAGACAACGGACAAAATCATCCTGCTTGCGACGAACGGCAAATTCTTCACACTCGGCGCCGACCAGCTTCCCGGCGGGCGGGGACACGGCGAGCCACTGCGGCTGATGGTCGATCTCGAGGAGGCGCATGCTCCCCTGACATTGTTTGTCTACAAGCCAGGTCGCAAACTGCTCATTGCCACTGCTGGAGGCTACGGTTTCGTGGTGCCGGAAGATGAGGTGATCGCGTCGACGCGAAAGGGCAAACAGGTCCTCAACGTCGCAGCGCCCGACGAAGCAGCGATCGTGGTTCCGGTTGACGGTGACACCGTCGCAACCGTCGGCACGAACCGAAAAATGCTCGTATTCGACCTCGGCGAAGTCAACGAGATGGCGCGTGGCAAAGGTGTGATCCTGCAGCGCATTCGAGACGGTGCACTCTCGGACGTCGTGGTATTCGACAGCGTTGCCGGCTTGTCCTGGATCGACGCTGCGGGCCGGACGTTCACGCTCTCGATGGCCGATCTCGGCGAATGGCGCGGCGTGCGAGCGGGGGCCGGGAAGCCGGTTCCGAAGGGATTTCCGCGCTCGAATAAGTTCGGGCATGGACTGTAGATGACCCGTGAAATCTTCGGGTTTGGCGTCATGCCCCCATCACCGTGCCGGTTGAGCAGGTCGTGAACCGAATGCGCCTGGGCTCGGTCCCGGCTCAGCGCCGGTCCCGCGGCTCGTAGCTCACGACCGGCGTCCCGCGATCGGTGGTCCGGATCACGAACACGTCGCCGTCCCGAGTCTCAAACTGGCTTGCGATCTCCCCACCCGGCGAGCCTTCGGCCGACACGTCGCGAAAAACCAGCGGCTCTGGAATGCACATGGTGTGGGTGACGTCCACTTGAGGTTCGACGTCGTGAGGCTGATCGCCAAGCTGGTAGGCGACGCTGCGGTCGGTTGTATTGCGGATGCTAAAGCTCAGGCGCAGAGCCGCCGGCCGGCCGAACACCTGAACCGACAGATACTCGTGGATGCCTGCAACCCGCGCCACCCCGACGCCGATCTCGGTCACGTGCGGCTCCAACATATTGCGACGATGACCCGGCGAATTCTTCCAACCTTCAATCGCCGCATCTGCGAGCCCGCGGTCTGTGAACCCGCGCGTATCGAGACTGGAGGCCAGATTCTCCGATACGATGCAGAAATCGTAACCAGCTGCCGTTGCACGCTCACCTGGCCGGCGGCCGTCTGCCGTATGCGAGAACGTTCCAGTCCGCGCAAGGAACTGTGCATAGGACTGCGCCGCTTGATCAAGGGTCGGACTGCGGCGAACCTCCTGCAGGGCGTGCGCACGGCGCACCTCGTTCGTCAGCTCGATGATGGTGCGTTCAACGGCGGGAAGATCTGGGGTCATGAGCAAGTTCGGTTGGCTTGGCCTTAGTTCCAACTTTCCAAAGTTCGCACGTCGCACGCGGCAACCACCGAAGCAAAGTTCAGAGAGCCACGCCTCACGTGGGTTCCGATTCTGACTTTGGCTTCCCGGTTGGGCTCGGCTCCGAGCAACTGTCAGGACCATGGGGACACGAGCAACTCTATGATTGCAGTGCTGCCGACGGTGCAGGGACTTCTGATCAGCGGTACTACTGATCGGCGGCACGAGCGCCCGGACACAGGAGACGCGTGAGCGCCGAGCAATATTGGGCCCGAGCCTGCTGCGGTGGAACGGTTGTGAACCGCGCGTGCATCGGCCTTCCGAGATCCATATGGCGTTATTTTCAGGTGGGACCAGACCCTGGGCGCGGGTAACGTATCGGCACGCCGCCAGCGAACCAATAGCTTGGGGTTCCGTGACATGCTCAAGAACCTGATTGCAGAACAGGCCGTGACCATTGGCCTCGTCGGTTTCGGCGCCATGGGTTCAGGTGTTGCGTCAAGCCTCTCGCGCAGCGGCTTCAACGTTGCGACCACGCTCGAGGGACGGTCTACACGGACCCGGAGTCGCGCTGAGCAAATCGGGATTACCGTTCACGACTCGCTCGGTGCCCTGGTTGATCGGGCAGACCTCATTGTCTCGCTGGTGCCTGCCGATCAGGCCACAGCCGCTGCAGAGGCGGTCGCCCAGCACCTGCTCAGGCCCTCTCAAAGGCAGAGGCCCGAGCGCCTCTTGTTTCTCGATGCCAACGCCATCACGCCGTCGAAAGCGACACGGATCGCTGAGATTGTGAGCGCTGCGGGCGCGTCCTTCCTCGACGGCTGCATCATCGGCCCACCGCCACAACCAAGCAAATCCTGGACCCGCGTTTATGTGTCCGGCGAAGGCGCAGCCGCTCTGTGCGCCATGGCCAACGACGAGATGACGATCACAGATCTCGGCTCGGGGCGGGTGACGGCGACACAATTAAAGGTGCTGTTCGCTGCGATCAACAAGGGAACCGTGGCCCTGCTCGCGAACGTCTTCGCGGCGGCGCGTCTTCACGGGCTCGAAGACCGCATAAGGGCCGAGCTTTCGGGGGTCAGGCCGGAGCTGATCGCGATTCTGGAAGTTCAGGCCGCAGGCGTGCTCGACAAGGCGGCACGCTGGGCGATCGAAATGGAGGATCTGGCGGAAGGGCTCGTCGAATTGGGCGTCGACGGCGGGTATCACACGGCGGCGGCGCAGGGCTACCGCCGGCTTGCTGAGAACCTCTTGCGCTTGACCGACGACCCCGCAGCTCCTGCCGAACCCCTCGACCGCCTCTTGGCCAACTGGCTGCTTGTGAGCGACCTCGGCATCGACGGCAGGGGTCGCGGGTGAACGGCGCGGCCTTCGCAAGCCTGTCATGTTCATCATCGACAACCGACGCGCACGTTCTGGCCGATGATTGCGCGCGCCTTGCAACTTGGGCACTCTCGCACACCCTTGGAGTGTTCGATGGTCCGGTCCAACCGACACGCCGACAACCGGTCGTGCGCGCGAGCAGGACGGGGCTCGTTGATGCGGTCCGCAGGCGCGACTTGCATGTGGCGGAAACAGGTCCAATCGGCAGGCGACACACAAGACCAGGGTCAACACGAGACAACGGGATCATCGGATCATGTCCACACGAGCCGGCGTCGCCACATCCGAAAAGAGAAGCCCTGCCAAGGCAAAGGCCGCTGCACCGAACCTGGACGAAGCCGATCATCAGCCCCTTGAAACGTTTGGCCCGCAACGCTTTTACAACCGAGAGCTGTCGTGGCTGCAGTTCAACTTGCGCGTGCTCGAGGAGGCGGCAAACACCAACCATCCCCTGCTCGAACAGTTGCGATTCCTGTCGATCTCGGCAGCCAACCTCGATGAATTCTACATGGTCCGCGTCGCTGGCCTCCACGGTCTTGTGCGAGAGCGCGTGTCCTTGCTGAGTGATGACGGCCTGACGCCCGAGCAACAACTCGCAGTGATCAACGACGTTGCTGCAAAACTGGTCGAGACCAAGCAGCGCCAGTGGAGCGCGCTGGTGCCACGCCTCGCCGAAGCAGGGATCGTCGTGGCCGATGCCGCCAGCCTGACCGACGCCGAACTCACGTGGCTTCGCCCCTTCTTCATGGAGCACATCTTCCCGGTGCTGACGCCGCTCAACGTCGACCCGGCTCACCCGTTCCCGTTCATTCAGAACAAGGGATTGACACTAGCGCTCGAACTTGAGGCCGGCGACGGCCGCGTCCTCTATGGGCTCGTCCCAATCCCGGCGCAGTTCGATCGGTTTCACCGGATCCCAGCAGACATCGCCGAGGGCTCGACGGTCCGCTTCATCCCGATCGAGACGATGATCAGCCTTCACCTCATAGAGCTGTTTCCGGGCTTCAAGGTGCGGGCCGAAGGGACGTTCCGGGTGCTTCGCGACAGTGATATCGAATACCAGGAAGAGGCGGAGGACCTGCGTCTCGCTTATGAAGCCGCCCTGCGCCAGCGCCGCCTTGGCGATGTGATCAGGCTCGAGATCGACGCCAAGATGCCGCAGGCTCTGCGAGACTTCGTAAGGTCGGAACTGGATGTCGATCAGCACGCCATGTTCCTCAAGGATGGCATGCTCGGGATGTCGGACGTGTCGAACCTGATCGTCAGCGATCGCCCGGATCTTGTGTTCCCGCCATTCACACCACGGTTCCCGGAGCGGATCGAGGAATACAGCAACGACGTTTTCGCAGCGATCCGCGCGAAGGATTTCGTCGTCCATCACCCGTATGAGAGTTTCGAGGCGGTGCTGCGCTACCTTCGGCAGGCAGTTTCAGACTCGAACGTCATGGCAATCAAGTGGACGCTGTACCGCACAACCCGCGAGCGCAGCCCTATCGTCGAGGCGTTGAAGGAAGCTGCGGAAACGGGGAAATCGGTCACCGCGGTGGTCGAACTCAAGGCCCGCTTCGACGAAGCCAATAACATCAGGCTTGCCCGGGAACTCGAGAAGGCCGGCGTGCACGTTGTCTACGGGGACCAGTCGCTCAAGACGCACGCGAAACTCGGCATGGTTGTCCGCCGCGAGGGTGCTGGCATCGCCACATACTGCCACATCGGAACGGGCAACTATCATCCGGCAACCGCGCGGATTTATACCGACCTCAGCTATTTCACCGACGATCCCGCGATCGGCCGCGACGTGGCGCGCGTCTTCAACAACATTACGGGCGGTGGAACACGGCCGGGCCTTGAAGTGATGGCAGCAAGCCCGGTTGGTATCCGCCAGCGGATCATGGAACACATCGAGGACGAGATCGCCCACGCCCGCTCAGGCCGACCGGCTGCCATCTGGTTGAAGCTCAACTCGCTCGTCGACCCCGGGATTATCGACGGGCTCTATCGTGCAAGCCGGGCTGGCGTGGAGGTCGACATCGTCGCGCGCGGCATCTGCTGCCTCAGGCCGGGCGTCCCCGGGCTCTCTGAACATATCCGCGTCAAGAGCGTCATCGGACGCTTTCTCGAGCATGCGCGCATCTATGCGTTCGGCAGGGGACATGGCCTGCCGTCCCGCGAGGCTGCGCTCTACATCGCGTCCGCGGACATGATGCAGCGCAACCTCGACCGTCGCGTCGAGGTGCTTTGCCCGATCACGAACCCGACGGCACACGAGCAAATCCTCGACCAGATCATGCTGGCAAACCTTCGGGACAACCAGCAGAGTTGGGCGATCGAAGCCGACGGGTCGAGCCGTCGCATCGCGCCGTCGCCGGGTCGGGAAACGTTCAATGCCCACCAGTATTTCATGACCAATCCGAGCCTGTCGGGCCGCGGGCAGGCCCTCGAAGTCCAAAAACCTCCGACCATGACGATCCGAACGGACTGATGCAGGTTCGCCATCGTCCCCAGCCGCAGTCGCACCGCGGACGTCGAGCGACTTGCCTCGCGCGATGGTCGCGGCATCTGATGGCGGCGAGTGGTGCTGACGCGCCGTGCTGCATCGAGTGCGGCGCTCAGACACGGGCTGCGCCTGAATCGATCGTGCAATGATCAGTGAGCCAAATCGAGATCGGCCCCTGCGTCTCCATCGCGACAGAGGTGGATGGAGATTGCTCTTCAATGCGGGCGCTGGCGAATGCGGGCGCTGTTGAACATGTGGTTAGGGAAGCCAGCGTCCATGTCCATCGGGTGCCGGGTCGGCTGCTGGAACGCGTTACCGGCGCGCACAACCCTGTAACCCAGCGGCAGCAGAGGCACGGAGTTCCCAAGGCAAGGCATTTAAGGCATTCAAAACGCGCGGATACGACTGCTGCGAACGGATCGACGCTGTGAACCCATTCACATTCGCACAATGGACCGGGCGTTCAGCTGGTCCGGCCCCGGACAGTGACTTCGAGACAACGGCGCCCATTGGCGTCGTCGACATCGGGTCGAATTCCGTCCGTCTTGTCGTCTACACCGGAGCCAAGCGGGCACCGACCGCATTGTTCAACGAGAAGGAGCTCTGTGGACTCGGTCGCAACGTCGGGACGACTGCGATGCTCGGCGAACCTGCGATCGAACGGGCCGTTGCCGTGCTGCGGCGCTTTCGAGCGATTGCACAGCTGCTCGAGGTCCAGCACCTGGTGGCCGTTGCAACCGCAGCCGTCCGCGATGCACGCGATGGGGCCTTGTTCATTGAACGTGCGGAGGAAGCCCTCGGGGCGCGCATCGAGGTTCTCTCAGGGGAGCGAGAGGCGAGGCTTGCGGCGCAGGGCATCCTCATGGGCTTCATGGAGCCCGACGGGATTGCCGGCGATCTCGGCGGGGGGAGCTTGGAACTCATTTCGATCCGCGGTGGCGAACTCGAAGCGGCGGCCTCCCTCGCGCTTGGCGTGCTTCGCCTGACCGACGACAGCTTGGGCAAGCATTCCAAAGCCGCCGAACTCGCTCACGAACGCTTCGCCTCAGTGGACTGGGCGAACGGCACAAAGCCAAAGACATTCTATGCGGTCGGCGGCACGTGGCGCGCGTTCGCGAGATGGCACATGGAGCAGACCGACTATCCACTTCGGGTCATGCACCACTACGAGATCGCGACCGACCAGGCCATCGAAGCCGCTGAGAAGTTGCGCAAAATTCGCAAGCCCCTCCAAGCCTCCATCCTCGACAGCGTCCCGCGGGCACGCCGAGAAACCCTGCCCATCGGTGCGCTGGTACTCGAAAAGGCACTGAAGGCCATTCAACCGGAGCGTGTGGTGACGTCGGTCTTTGGGATCCGGGAGGGCCTGCTTTACGACCTCTTGACCGAGCGGCAGCGCGCGAGCGACCCGTTGATCACATTCTGCGACGGGTACGCGCGCGCGCGGTCGCGGTCGGCCGAGCACGGGCACGAACTGTTCGATTGGATGAACCCGATCATCGCAGCCGCCTACCCGCAAGAGACCGCCGAACAGAAGCGCTTGAGATTGGCGGCTTGCCTGCTGTCGGATATCGGCTGGCGCGCTCACCCCGATTACCGTGGCGAGCAGAGCTTGAACGTCGTCGCACACGCGGCGTTGACAGGGCTCAATCACCGGGAACGTGTCTTCCTCGCGCTCACACTGTATTTCCGGCATGAGGGGGCGACGGACGGCACCGGTGCCGGGCTCTCGGGGCGGCTGAAGGTGATGGCGGGCCCTGACGAACTTCAGCGCGCGCGCGTTGTTGCAGCTGCGATCCGTGCGGCACATATGGTATCGTGCGGCATCAGCGGGGTGATACCAGAAACGCCGGTTGTCTGCGCTGACGGTCGAATGACGTTGCACATGCCGAAAGCGCGCGCCCATCTCGATGGCGGACGCATGCGACGGCGCTTCCAATCGCTGTCTCAACTCATTGGGCATGAATTCGACGTGAAGTTCGTTCAGACATAGGCTGGTTCAGCCGTTGATGGGATCGCCCGAGTGGTGTCGTCCAGGTTGAACGTTCAAGTCTAACTCTTCGATGCTCGATCGTTCCGACGAGGTCTGGTCGGTTGAGGCCGCAAGGGCTGAAAGCTTCCGCGCCAGTCGGAAACCATGTTGGTTTGCAGCGCTCGATGCGGCTCAAGCGAACCGCACGCGGGGCGACGGACCCGAAACGAGAGGCGTTTGAGGGGAAGCCGGAGCAGGGATCGACGCAGCGCGGAGCGGTCGCGGCTGCTTCAGGCGTGTTGGGCAGTTGTCGTGTCGAGAGATGCAATCGTTAGGACGTAAGCCATGGCCGATGACCCCTACCAGACACTCGGGCTTACGCGCACCGCGTCAGACGACGATGTTCGACGTGCGTTCCGCAAACTCGCCAAAGAACTTCATCCTGACGTCAACCCCAACAATGCGGCAGCTGCCGAGCGCTTCAAGAAGGTGTCGCAAGCCTACGACGTCTTGGGCGATGCTGAGAAGCGCAAGAAGTTTGACCGTGGCGAGATCGGCGCAGACGGCGAGCCGCGCCGGGCCTACGCCGGGGCTGGAGCTGGTCCCTTTGGCTACGCCCGCCCGCCACGGCCCGGTCAGCGCCCCGCCGGCGACGACCTCGGGTTCGGGGACATCTTCTCAGAGTTTTTCCGCGAGGGCGGCTATTCCCGCGGTGGCGGCTTTGCCTCGCGTGGCCAGGACTCGCGCTACACACTCGAGATCGAGTTCCGCGACGCCATCCACGGCGCGCGCAAGCGGGTGACCATGCCGTCGGGGGCGGTGCTCGATATTTCCGTTCCTGAAGGCGTCGGGGATGGCCAAGTCCTACGGCTCAAGGGCAAGGGCGCCCCCGGGAGCGGCGGCGGAGAACCCGGCGACGCGCTCGTTGAAATCAAGGTCAAGCCGGACCAGAACTTCACGCGTGAGGGCGACACGATCCGCTCAACGGTCGCGATCTCGATCGACGAGGCTGTGCTCGGCGCGAAAATCCCTGTCGAGACCGTCTCGGGCCCCGTGAGCGTAAGCGTGCCGAAGGGGACGAGTTCAGGCCGGGTCCTACGGCTCAGGGGCAAGGGAGCCCGCAGCCGACCAGGGGCGCAGCCGGGCGACCATCTGGTCACGTTGCAGATTGTGCTTCCCGATCCGATCGATGAATCGCTGGCGTACTTCCTCGCCGAATGGAGGCAGAGCCACGGGTACGATCCGCGCAAGGCGTAGATCGCGCTCCGTTTTGGCGGCGCTTTGGCTGACGATTTCGCCTATGGCCCACACCGGCCGGCCGCCGATTTCATTCCATGCGCTTTGGTGCAGAGGGCCTTTGGGCTCGAAGCCTCACGACGATCTGAGGGGCAGATGGTTGGCGCCGAAAACGGCATCAAGATAAGCAATATCTGCCGTTGACAGCGCATCTTTATAGCCGCCGACCTTACCTTCGCGAACCTTCAGCGAGCCATTGCGCGGCCTAAGCCAAGGTTCTGAAAACGCTCCCTCCCGTTCGACCTCCTGCATACGATCAAAGCGCGCTGCCTCGACTGCGGCACGATACCGTTCGTCGGTGACGCTGAGCCCATAATGATCGACGATGCGTCGCAGGCTGCTGGCGAAATCTGCGTGGCAGTCTTCGTATTTGACCTCGATCGCAACGCCGCGTTCGGTCAATTCACGCCACAACGTCTGGAATCGCGCGAGATTGTGAGCTCCGAAATAATCATGGCGCAAGAACTCGGAGACCGTGCCCTGATAACAGAAAATGTCCGCGAATCGACCCGTGACCTGATGAAAGAGACTGACCATGATATCGCGCGGATCGCGTGCAAGATACACAACACGTGCACCGCGATAGCGTTCGACCCTCGGCTCTGGTGCGAAATCGAGGCGCGGCAGAGCGGCATCATTGAATTCAAAGCCGTCGTGATGAAAGACGATGTGGTCGTCGATACCGAGATGCGTGAAGGCATAGCGCAACCAGGTACGACCAGACTTGGGATATGAGATGAGATGACGGGTCATCAGATCGGCCTTGCCGTATGAGATCGGTCGGTGAGGCACCGGTCCAGCGAGCTTCGACTACGACGCGCACCCTCCCCTTCTTGCGTGGGCAGCCTGTCCGTTATGGTCGAGCCCATGCACCAGGCGCCGGCTGAATTGGAGCGCGTGCAACGCAACGATGCCGTCTCTCCTGCACGAGGGCAATCCCCAGACCCGGACATGACGATCAGCGCCAATTGGCGAATTGGCCGGTCCATTGCCGACGCCTCGTGGGCGCGCGCTGCTGCGCCTGCAGGTCCGAGACCGACCGGCTCCACACTCTGCCGGGTTGTTGTGTCAGCATCCGCCATGCAGCCCGTAGGGCGCCCTCGGGGAGCTGCAGACTTCGGATCGCGCGGACACCTCATCATCCGCTTTCGAAGCATTCTGCCCGATGCTTGATGCGTCCAGAAAGGTTGATCGAAATGTCGAATGCCCTATGTTAGAGACATCTTAGGGTTCCGGCGGTGCGAGCACCGTTCGCATGCCCGGTGGGCATATAGACCCACCACCCACGGTCTTCAGGGTGCACCCCTTCGAGCATGCGCCGGGGCGTGCTTCGTTTGATGCGCGGGTGTGCAGAGAGGTCAAATCCAAATCGCGAATTGGCAAGCCGGGCGCGCGTCCGTGCGTGCGACCGATATCCGCTGTTTCATGATCAAAGCTTAGGGGGAGTGTATTCATGCCAGTCAACCAGACCGATCCCAAACGGGATAAGATCGCAAAAGCTAATTTTGACCAGGTTTATTCAATGCCTGATCCTCGTGAATATTATCGGACCCTTTTCGATCTTGATTATATAATTCCGGATCTCGCTTGGCCAATATTCCAGAATATCACCTCAGCCATGATCGAAGATCGCGGCGGGCCAATCAAAGTTCTGGACCTTGGCTGCAGTTACGGGATCAATGCGGCGCTCCTGTGCTATCCCGTGGATCTTGAACGTCTGGCCCTGCGATACCGCGATCTCGACGATGCCGGTCTTGATAGCAATGCCATCGTGCAGCGTGACCGCCACTACTTTGCGGCTTGGCCCCGCAATCCCTGCATCCGAACACTCGGTCTTGATGTGTCGGCTCCGGCGGTTGATTACGCGACGAGGGTGGGACTGCTCGAGGAGGGGTTCTGCGAAAACCTCGAGGACCATGATCCAACCGAAGCCCTGGCTGCAGCACTTGCTGATGTTGACCTCGTGATCTCGACCGGTTGCGTCGGATATGTTGGAGAAAAGACGTTTGCTCGGCTTCTTTCAGCAATCAAAAAACCCAACCCCTGGTTTGCGACATTTGTTTTGCGAATGTACCCATTCGATAGCATCGTGCGATTGCTGCGCCAGCGAGACCTCGGAACAGAGAAATTGGAAAGCGTTCTGTTCGTGCAGCGTCGTTTCCATTCGGATCGTGAGCGCGAGGAGGTGATGACGTCTCTCGAAACGCAGGGTCTCGATCCGATCGGGAAAGAGGCTGAAGGTCTGCTGCTTGCGGAATTCTTCCTGTCACGTCCGCCGCGCGACAGAACGATGCGGCCGCTGGACGAGCTTGCCTCGGTGATCAAGGGGGCGAGCCGCGTCAATGGCTACCGCCCGCGCCAGATGATCGGCGACACACCTGAAGAGCACCGCACGGCCTGAAACGGTGCGCGCGCACCGACGCCGCCGTGGCTCGCGAGCCCCACGCCGAAAACGGTTGCGCGCGAACGAATTCTGTCGAACCATAATCGAAATGGCGGCCGGAGATGGCGGCAGGTTCAGTTTTGCCGGTCGACGCAAAAATTATGTCACCAGCAGCGCTTAGTGATTGCGCTGAACTCGTGGCACGGGAGGTTACGCATGGCGTCAGTGGACATCCGCAATGTGCGGAAGTCGTTTGGCCCTGTCGAAGTTCTGCACGGCGTGAGTGTTCCGATCGAGGACGGGGAGTTCGTTGTCCTCGTTGGGCCCTCGGGCTGCGGAAAGTCCACGCTGTTGCGGATGCTTGCGGGGCTCGAGAACATCACGTCGGGTGAGATCCTGATCGGGGATCGGGTGGTCAACAACGTCCATCCGAAAGAGCGCGACATCGCTATGGTGTTCCAGAACTACGCGCTCTATCCGCACATGACGGTCGGCCAGAACATGGGCTTCTCGCTGAAGCTGAGAGGCACCGACAAGGCAACGATCAACGAGCGCGTGGCGAAGGCTGCCGAGATCCTCGGCCTTTCGAAGCTGCTCGATCGCTATCCGCGTCAGCTCTCGGGCGGCCAGCGCCAGCGCGTCGCCATGGGCCGGGCGATCGTGCGAGACCCGCAGGTGTTCTTGTTCGATGAGCCGTTGTCGAACCTCGACGCGAAACTGCGCGTCGCCATGCGGACCGAGATCAAGGAACTGCACCAGCGCCTGCGCACGACGACGGTTTACGTCACGCACGACCAGATCGAGGCCATGACGATGGCCGACAAGATCGTTGTGATGCACGACGGCATTGTCGAGCAGATGGGGGCCCCGCTGGAACTCTACGACGACCCGCAGAACATGTTCGTTGCAGGGTTTATCGGATCGCCTGCCATGAACTTCATTCCGGGCACTATCGCGACAAACGGATCCGCTGGCGTCGCAGTGGAAGGCGGGGCGCATCTGCCTCTCGCGACTGCCCCGACGGCCTCTGATGGCCGCCCGGTGATTTATGGCGTGCGGCCTGAGCATCTCGAACTCTCAGACGATGGCGTCGAAGCCGAAGTGATCGTCGTCGAGCCGACGGGGTCCGAGACGCAAGTGTTCGTGCGGCTCGCGGGCAAGGAGGTTTGTGCAATCTTTCGCGAACGCCATGACCTCAGGCCAGGCCAGAAGGTCAGGCTGAAGCCAATGGCGCACGTGGCCAAAGTTTTCGATCCGGAGACCGGGGCACGACTTTAGACATCCTGGCTCCCAACATAACAACTGCGAATGCAGGAAGAAAAAAACAGGAGGAAACCCATGGAATTCAAGTTCGATCGCCGAGCCGTTCTCAAGGGCGGCGCAGCGTCGGCGGCTGTCGCAGCAACGATGACACCCGCAGACTGGCTCGGGTTCGCGAAAGCCTGGGCAGCCGAATCGCCCTTCAAGCCCGAGGCTGGCGCTTCCCTGTCCCTGACACGCTGGCGCCGTTTCGTCCAATCGGAGGACGATGCATTCCGCGCGATCTGCAAGTCGTTCCAGGATGCAACGGGTTGTGCGGTCAGCGTCGTCGAGGAAGGCATGGACGACGTCCAGCCAAAAGCCTCTGTCGCAGCCAATACGGGGCAGGGAAGCGACATGTTCTGGGGCGTCTATTCGATGCCGCAGCTGTTCCCTGACAAGGCGCTGGACATCACGGATGTCGCAACCTACCTCGGCGACAAGTATGGCGGCTGGGTTGATGCAGCCAAGGTCTACGGGACGGCGCAGGGCAAGTGGATCTGTCTGCCCGTCACGATCAGCGGCAACTACATCAACTATCGGATCTCGTCGCTCAAGGCGGCTGGCTTCAGCGAGTTTCCGGCAGACACAGACAGTTTCCTCGAGTGCATGAAGGCGCTCAAGGCGAAGGGGACGCCAGGCGGGTTCGCACTCGGCCGCGCGACGGGTGACGGCAACGCATGGGTCCACTGGATGCTTTGGGCCTTCGGCGGCCGGCTCGTCGATGAGAATGACAAGGTGGCAATCGACAGCCCGGAAACACGCAAGGCCATGGAGTACTGCAAGGCGCTCTACGCGACCTTCGTGCCTGGCACCGTCTCGTGGAACGACGCGTTCAACAACAAGGCCTTCCTTGCAGGCGAAGTGCATCTGACCAACAATGGGATTTCAATTTACGTTGCTGGCCAGAATGGCGATGACGCTCAAAAGGCGATTGCGGTCGATACGGATCATGCCTACTACCCGATCGGACCTGTTGGAAAGCCGACCGAGTTCCAGGTTTGCTTCCCTGTCATGGGCATGAACTACTCGCGCTTCCCGAATGCGGTCAAAGCCTTCTTTACGTACTGGATGGAAGCCGACCAGTACAACAAGTGGCTGAGCGAGTCGCGTGGCTACATGACCCACACTCTGAAAGCGTTCGACGCCAACCCAGTCTGGGAAGAAGACCCGAAGCGTCGGGTGTTCCGTGATGCCGCCACCCGCACGCTGGTCGCAGGCTATCCGGGCTCGCTTGGCGAGAATGCCGCGTCGGCCATCGCAGACTTCGTCGTGCTCGACATGTTCGCCAATTACGCGACCGATCGCACAACGATGGATGAAGCGATCAAGTCCGCCGCACGATCGGCCGCTCGGATCTATCGCTAGTCGGCCGCTCAAGAGTTGGGATCGGTCGGGCTAATGCCCGGCCGGTTCGAACGCCGTCGTGAGGGCCGTCATTCCCGTTTGCCCCATCCACCGGCGCCGCGTCGACGTGGCGCCACCTCAACGGACCGCGCTTGTGCGGACTTTGCAGCGCCTTTCGGTTTGCCTTCGATCCTGCCGCAGGTGGGAAGCCGAGGCGCGGTGAAACGTGCGAACTGTCGAACGATCGGGATCGCCAAGATGACGGACATGACCGCAGGCGTGGCACCAAAGCGGAAGCGCGAGATCGCCGCGCCCACGGCCTGGAGCCAGCTCAAAACCAACCGGAATTGGTTGGGTTTCTGGTTCATGCTGCCAGCGATGGCGTTTCTTCTATTGTTCCTCGCTTATCCTCTGGTTCTCGGGATTTGGCTGAGCTTCACAGACACGCGGATCGGTCGCCCTGGTCAATTCGTCGGGCTCGAGAATTATGAGTGGATGTTCGAGGACCGCGTGTTCTGGGGCTCTGTTTTCTTCACCATTTTCTATACCTTGATCGCAAGCATTGCGAAGTTCGTCATCGGGCTCTACCTCGCACTGCTCCTCAATCAGCACATGCCTTTCAAGGCGATCATCCGCGCCGTCATCCTGATCCCATTCATCGTGCCAACTGTGCTCTCGGCGATCGCATTCTGGTGGATCTACGATCCGCAATTCTCGATCGTCTCGTGGTCACTGCGCCAGATGGGTCTGATCCAAACCAACATCGACTTTCTCGGTGATCCCTGGAATGCGCGGTGGGCCGTCATCTTTGCCAACGTCTGGCGTGGCATCCCGTTCATTGCGATAACGCTGCTGGCCGGACTGCAGACGGTGCCGCCCTCGCTCTACGAGGCAGCAACCCTCGATGGCGCAACACGCTGGCAGATGTTCCGCTACATCACCTATCCGCTTCTGACACCGATCATCGCCGTCGTGATGACGTTCTCGGTGCTGTTCACCTTCACGGACTTCCAATTGATCTGGGTCCTGACGCGTGGTGGCCCGGTCAATGCCACGCACCTGATGGCGACCTTGAGCTACCAATGGGGCATCCTTGGCGGAAAATTGGGTGAGGGAGCGGCCGTCGCTGTGGCGATGATCCCGTTCCTGCTCGCCTGCATCATGATCAGCTGGTTCGGCCTTCAGCGCCGCAAATGGCAAAGCGGAGAGCGCGATGACTGATGTCAGTCTGAAATCAAGGACTGCAACGCAGGATACCGTCGGGCGCGGCGACGACACCGAGGGCATGTCCTATCTGGACACGACCTTGAACCGGCTTGTGACGCTGTACCTTCCGCTCGGCCTCATCATGTTCGTGCTGTTATTCCCATTCTACTGGATGGCTCTCACGTCGGTGAAGCCCGATGCGGAACTTCTGAACCTCGATGGCGTCAATCCATTCTGGACCTGGTCGCCGACGCTGCGTCATTATTATGCGCTGCTGTTCCAGACGAACTATCCAACGTGGCTCTGGAACACGATGTTCATTTCAATTGCCGCAACCATCCTGTCGCTCATTGCCAGCGTGCTGGCGGCCTATGCGATCGTGCGGTTGCGCTACAAGGGGGCTCAGACCATCGGTGGTTTGATCTTCCTCGCCTATCTTGTTCCGCCTTCGATCCTGTTCATCCCACTGTCGACCGTGATCTTCCAGTATGGTCTGTTCGATACACCGTTCGCGCTCATCCTTACCTATCCGACGATCCTGATCCCATTTTCGACTTGGCTGTTGATGGGCTACTTCCGCACCATCCCGTTCGAGCTCGAGGAGTGTGCCCTGATCGACGGCGCGACGCGCTGGCAGATCCTGACGCAGATCATTCTGCCGCTCGCGGTGCCCGGGCTGATCTCGGCGTTCATCTTCTGCTTCACGCTGTGCTGGAACGAGTACATCTATGCGCTGACGTTCATCTCGTCGGCCGAGAACAAAACGGTGCCCGTCGCCATCGTCACGTCGTTCACAGACGGTGATGCTTACCGCTGGGGCTCGATCATGGCGGGCGCACTGTTCGGCTCGCTCCCGCTCGTGATCCTCTATGCCTTCTTCGTCGAACACTACGTCTCGGCCATGACGGGTGCCGTGAAAGAGTAGGCTTGGTCATGAAGATCACGCGGGTCGAGGGGCTGCTGCTGTCAGCCGAGCTGGCGCCTGAAGACGTTGTGCGCTGGTCTGGCGGGCAGATGGACGTCGGCAATTCGGCGCTGGTCGTCATTCACACGGACGAGGGGCTCACTGGGGTTGGTGACACCTATGCCGGCGGATGGTTCTATCCGAAGGCTGCAAAGGCGCTGGTTGAGCATTTCGAGCCGATGCTCATCGGACGCGATCCTCGCGATCCGCTGAAGCTTGCCCGCGAGATCTGGACGAAGAGCCTCTATTGGGGGCGCGTCGGCGCCGGTGCGAATGCTGTCTCGGCGATCGAGAACGCGCTCTGGGACATCGCCGGGCAGGCCGCAGGCGTTCCCTGCTGGCAGTTGCTCGGTGGGCGCGTCCACGATCGGTTGCTGCTCTACGCCTCGGCCGGCCTTGAAAAGACGCCCGACGCGGTGGCCGCTGAGATGGAAGCCCACAAGCGAGCAGGCTTCAAGGCCGTCAAGATCCGCGTCTCGACCGATCACGACCGCGCGGTCGAGAAGGTGCGGCTTTGCCGCCAGGTGTTGGGCACGGGCGTTCTGTTGATGGTCGACGCGGTGATGGGGTCCCACCCGGAGCCGTGGGAT